>NZ_JAAHGN010000025.1:0-25948 GCF_010672485.1 Moorena sp. SIO2C4
CTCCCGACTCCCGACTCCCGACTCCCTACTCCCTACTCCCGACTCCCGACTCCCGACTCCCTATTCCCTACTCCCCATCTCCTTCATCTTTACCGTTCATTTGTTGGTTACGGTTCGAGCCATTCCATCGTAAGGATGCTGTTAAATCATCATCGATGTGGAAAATAGCTTGTACGGGTCCGTAGCGTTCTTGAATTCCTCCCTGAATCCGTTCAGCAATCAGGGAAATGACTCCTGAAAACTCTGGATGCACTACCAAATGCATTTCAACATACATGAAGCGTCCTACAACACCCCGGCACTGAATTTGATCACAGCGAGTGACACCTCCAACTTGATGGGCTATGTGAGCGATCGCTTCTGGATCAATGGGATTTTGTTTGACTAGCAGGGGCAATTGCCAGTTGATAACTTGCCAACAATTTGCCCCGGCAAAGAGCACCAGCACACTACTCAACAGTGGATCCAGCCATAGGAAACCTTGGGAAACGCCCCAAAGCCCACCGAGTACTAGTATAGTTAAGCCCACATCCTGAAGCATTTGAGCCGCCTGAAACCGTAGGGTAGGACTCCTGACCACTCTAGCTTGGTAAACCATCAGGCAAGACCAACCAAGGCTCATGGCTAATACTGCTCCCAACAGCTGTACTAAGGGTAAACTGAGCCGGACACCAATAGTTAAGGTTCCTCCCTGAATCAGGGTTAGTAACTGCTGAGAGGACAGTAAGCACAAATTTCCCCCAGCAAAGCCGAAAAAGGCAATTAGCACAAAGGTAATCACCGTTTCCCGTTTACCATGACCATAGACTGACAGATCTGGCGAATTGTCATAGGTAGTGATCATCAGCAAATTGACAAGGGTATTAAAGCAAATTAATAGGGTGAACAGAGATTCCCCCATCAGACTGAGCGATTGGGTAGCCCAAGCTGCTGACACCTTGACTGATAAAACAAACAAGCTGAGCCAGAGGGTAATGAATAAGACCAGACGACTAGTCTGATCGCGGTTTGGTCCTTCGGTCATGGCCTGAAGGTAACAGATGTCGATTACCTTCACATTATCTTGGATTACCCTATTATTTATTTGGGCATCAGGCAATTATGCCATTTTATGGGAGTTCTTAATGGTTTTGGGGAGTCGGGAGTCGGGAGTCGGGAGTCGGGGTAAGCGGTCAGCGGTCAGCGGTCAGCGGTCAGTAGTCAGCGGTCAGCCGTCAGCGGTCAGCCGTCAGCCTTTAGCCTTTAGCTGAAAACTGTTCGCCTAGCGTGGGCGTAGCGCTAATCGCTGATAGCTAATCGCTGATAGCTGATAGCTGATAGCTGATAGCTGATAGCTGATAGCTGATAGCTGAATGCTTACCTAAAACCTATTTCAAATGCGTTTTAGGTTACAGCCTTAACTGATTTAGTAGACTCTTGCTGAGCATCTGCTTCTGCTTTTAATTGGCGAAACCTTTGGCGTGCAGGGGAAGGATTACGTTTTTGCTCTTCTCGTTGTTGACGGCAAAACTCTAGCCAGTCAGCCAAGTAAGCCCTGACCTCCTCTTTGTTGTGTAGATAGTAGAGGATGCTGGCGTAGACTTCTTCTAGGGTAATGGTCTCAAATTGTTCGGCAATTTCTTCGGGGGTTTTGGCACGATAGATGTATTCGTAGAGGACACTTTCGATGCCAATGCGGCTACCTTTGATGCGGATATCATCAGAGGCTAGGAAGTTGAAGTAGTCTTGGATTTGCATTTAGCAAAGGGTACAGGGAGTAGGGAGTAGGGAGTCGGGAGTCGGGAGTCGGGAGTCGGGAAGAAAAATTATCACAATTCCTACACGGATTGCTATAGCAATTTGCAATTACCAGGTAAAAGTTCTTTTGAATTATAGCGTTTCGTGTAGGAATTGTAAACCAGGATTACAGTTTTTGACCTTGTCTTGATGCAGTCGCTCATGGGGAGGGGCTGCATCAAGACAAGGCAGGGTTTATTGATAACTATCGGCTGCTAGCACAAAATAGCGTTCTCTTTCTTGCGCTTACTCTGACATTAATGTTCCATAATTTTTGATATAAATTGTAGATAATTCAGGTTTTTAAAAGATGAATAGTTATGCTGACTTCTGTAGGAGAGCTTGTTTTCAATTAAATCTGCCAAAGTCTTTTGAAACTGAGATAATTCAAAGGTCTCAATTATTCTGTGTCGTAACTGTTCGGGCTGGTAGATCATTTTGTTGGGATAGGAACCTTGCAGAATCTGAATGAGACTCCAGGCGATCGCATTCACATTTTGTGGATCAACTAAGCATCCAAGGTTGCCATTTTCCAGCGGATCAACAGCCCCATCCTGGTTTCCAGCTAACACAGGTTTACCACAAGCAAGGGCTTCTAAATAGACAATTCCAAAGCCTTCAATAGAACTGGGTAAAGCGAAAACGTCGCAGAGATTATAGTAGTCACATAACTTATCATCCGGTACAAATCCAGCTAAAGTAACGCAGTCTTCTAAGCCAAGTTGCTGAACTAATGCTTCAATCTCAGGTTTGGCATCTCCCTTACCAACAATAATATAATGAACCTCCGGAATCTGACGGCGAATTTGAGGTAAAGCTTGAATAATTTGGAAGTAGCCTTTGTGAGGAGCAGCAGTTTTTCCTAAGCGAGAAACCGTTAAAATAATAGGCTGGTGGGGAGAAAGTTTATAGTTTTTCAACAGATGAAACGGTTTTGGTGCAATGTTAAATTGCTTTCCATCGAAGGTATTGGGTAAAATAGAAAGATGAGAAGGATTGAGCTTTTGTTCATGGAGAAGGCGATCCCGTGTATAGTGACTAACCGCAATTATTTGGTTTGCATGACGTAATGCTTTCTGGCGGAGGGGATGTTTGAGGTTCCAAACTTCGTCACCATGAGCCACAACCCAGTAGGGAATCCCTGTCAGTTGTTTAAGCCAGTAGCAAGGAATGCTGTAGTTGATGTGAGTGGTAATGATAAGAGTTGGTCGTTGCCAAATTCCCATTAAAATAATTTTCAGAGTAAGGAGAATATTTTGTAGAAAGCGGGAAAATTTACCAAAGCAATGAAATCGACTTTGTGGTAGCAATTGAGAGTTAGGCTGAGAAGAGGTATCGTATTTGAGGAAAATATCGTATTGGGCTTCTGGATAAAGAGTTTGTAAGGCTTGGAGGAAAAAGGTGGAGTAGACTTGAATTCCGCCTTTGAAGTTAAAGATGTTGGGAACAATTAGGTAGAGATGAGGTGCTGTTGAATGTTGGTTAAACATTTTGATATTTTATTGTTGGAATTATTTTTATGAAAACACCTTCCACATTAAAATAAAATGTAGAAGATGTTTTTGGATTGAATATTTAACCTGTCGGCAGAATTCAGGCTGGTCTTAGTTTTACTCTTACAGGATTGAAGGAAAGAGTCACGGAGGGTTGATCATCCCCCTTACTATCTCCTTGAATTGTATATTCTCGCACTAGCTCATCATTATCTAGAGAAATAGTTTGAGGTTCAAGCAAATCAACATCTATAGTTTCTAAGACATCTCGGCTATCGCTGATAATTTCATCAATCACAAAGCCTGGATAACGTTGACTAACATCAACTCCAAAACTTTCAAGCACGCCTGCAAACGTTGTAAAATCTTTTATCGTCTCTTCAAAAGTTGCAATTACATAAGGACTTAAGATAGTGCCATTTGCACTAATTTCCGTCTCAATTTCAATACGTGGACCGTTACCGTCGAACTCATCATCTCCCCGAACTCTTGGAGGTTCAAATGAAGTGATATCTCTCAAAAAGAAGGTATCTTCTACTAGCTCTCCTGTTGTCGATGAGCGCAATCTTAGTCTTACCGGATTGAAAGAGATAGAAACAAAGGGTTCATCACTACCTCTTCTTAGTTTTTGCCGAGTGTCTCCTTGAATTTCATACCTTGCCACCAAATCGTCTCCGTCTTGGTATATTACTTGTCTGTCGTGCAAATCGACATCTGTTGTCTCTAAAGTATCTAGTCCACCGCCTCTAATAATCGAGTCGATGACAAAGCCAGGATACATACTGCTGATATCAATACTACTTGAGAAAAAACCATCAAAAGTTGTGAAGTCTGATTTTGTTTCTTCAAAAATGACATTGCCTGTAGCTTGTAGCGTAGTACCTCGCTCTACGGCTTGGGATTGAATTCGGATTCGAGGGCCATTTCCTTTAAACTCACGATCTCCTCGAGTATTTGGAGGTGTAACAGTAATGCTAGGGATTTGAAGATTGATTTCAGGTCGAGCTTGGATCTGCTCAAGTCTTTGAATTGCTTGATCTGCTTGAATTAAACCAGAGCCTGTTGCATTATCAATTCCTGGATCTAAGTCAGGAGTATAGGGATTCTCCATATCCAGAGCACTTTCTTGTATTGCACGATAAAGTATGTCAGGAGGAGTGCCTGGAAATGCTTGCAGCATCAGAGCAGCTACACCAGCAGCATGGGGAGCAGCAGCAGAGGTACCAAAAAAATTTGGGAAATTATCTGGTTCAAAGTCATTATCGTCTACGCCATCTCCGTCATTATCTACAAATGCAGGGAAGAATGTTGTATTGGTTCCATGAGGAGCCACAATTTCAGGCTTTTGACGGATTTCCGGAGTTACTAGCCGATTACCTGATTGGTCAAACAAAATAGTGGTAGGCCCAATTGAGGAGCTTGGTGCTAAAGTAGTTGGATTTCTATAGAACCCTGACCCAACAGCCATTGCACCAACTGCTGCATGATGTCCATATACTGTCGGTGAATTAGTAGAAAATTCATTAATTACTGTTGCTCCTGAACCTGGGTTGAAAAGAATATATTTCAGATTTCTAGGAGCATCTCCGCGAGGGTTCGTGATTGCAAGGTTGAATTGGGCTGGTATTGGATTCCCATTAGCATCTGTATTTCTGTTGGTAAATCTAAGAACCTCTACTGCATCTCGACCAATATTTCGATCTGTACTTCTTGCTAAAACTCGATTACCAGTGTTGTCAAGTAAATAAATATCAAGATCGCTAGTTGCACCCCCACTTTCAGGACTAGCAGAAAGAAATGGAGAATCCCACTGCAAAGAAACAACCAAGTTGGCATTCCCCGGAATCGTAATTTGTTGTAAAGTGTCTACACCTGGTCCTGGATTAAAATCATGAGCCACAGAACCTTGAATACGTTGACCACTAGAGACGAATGAGCTTTCATAGGAGTTATTAGCTTGGTTACCAGCACTTGAGAAGTATGCAACGCCTTGAGTCACGACTTCATCAACAGCTTGTGCAATAATTCCATCTTGGAACATTGGCTCAGCGTAGATACTAAGATCATCGACAATTATGTTAGCACCAGCATCATCCATTAATTCTTTAATTCCGTTAGCAAAATTAGCTGTGCCATTGAAACCTGTATGGAATGCTAAACCAGCACCAGGAGCTACATCATGTATGAGTTGTGACATAGCACGACCTTCATCTGTATCCCTAGAAGAGCCTTCTTCCAAGATATTTACAACTGCCGTGAATCCATTAGGATTGTTAACTCCTGGAAGATCTCCACTCCGTATGTCATTAACTTCTCCTCCCAATACGTTGTAACTATCTGAGATAACTCCTACAGTCACTCCAGCTCCATTTACATTGAAGTTTTGGCGTGCATCATTAGAATTGATAGCTTGGTCAATCTGGCTAATAGGAGCTCCTGCATCAGCAGCTCCTATGTTAGTTAATGGCTGATATGCTGGCTTTGCAAAGGCTAGGCTGTTCAAAGCAGATACTTCATTGATTAATTCAATTGGTAGTAGCCCTGACACAACTGATTTAAATGCCACACCTTGTTGTAAGCCTAACGCTGTGAGGTCATTTAGCAGCGTATCTGCATCGTCAAATGCAACAGCATCGATAACGACCTTTCCTTCATTAACTTGTAACAAGAAGTTATCTGGCTCAAATTCTGAACTTGATTCATTTGTTTGTTGATGAGCGATATATTCCAATTGAAGCTCAACGAGATCAAAACCTACTTTAGAGCCAGACGTATCTGGATCACTCAACTGGAAGTAATCAACTAACGCTTCACCTAAGTCTGTATTTTGCCAATTACTTTCTGGAGTCACTATCTCACTGAGTAATGTTGCCTCTCCTGTTGCCCCTATAACTTTAAAAATCAAGTCGTTATAATCACTATCCGGTTTACCCCACTGGTCATCGAATCCAAAAGTATGTCCATGACCTGTAATATCTACCATTGTTCCCAGACCATAAACATCCTCTGAGTCAGCAGCCGTCATCGAGAACAATGGACGTTTAGAACCGTCAAGACTCGGATCCTCAAAAACTTGCTGAACCTTGCCTTTGGGAACAAACAAGATGCCAAATTCATCCCCAGGATTCATGGCAAATGTCTTGACATCCTGATGTTCTCCACGATTCCAATTTTCTTTTTCATGTTCTCCTAAAATACCACTAAATCGTGCCCCTTCTTTTAGATCATAAATTACCACATGACCTAACTCTGAACCAATCAGAGCGCGACGAGCAGCTTCTCGAATAAATGCTTCTGAACCGGGTTCAAATTCAGCCATATCTTCTAAACTGAAGATGGCTAATTCTCCTTTGTATTTGCCCCCATCAAATAAGAAATCAACTGCAATATCGCCATCTGCTCCGACTGTGAAAACTCCTGAATCAAATTCAGAAGTATCCAAATCATCAAGATTTCCTACTAATGTCTCTGAGTTACTTGTACCCGTCAGTAAATCGCTGCCGTCTTGATTAGCTTGAGGTTCCGTAGCGGTTGTTTCCAAGTTCAAATTTAGGTCATTTGTTAAGTCAGAATGGTCAGAAATCAAGAGTTGATCTGAATCCAGGTCTGAACTGTTAAGGGAAAGTAATTGTTCAGAAGGACTGAAATTCAGAGAACTGTTAGAGCTTTCTAAGTTCTGGTCTAAACTCAGCAAAGTATTTTCCGAGTTGGAGAAAGGTTCAAAAATATCCAGCACAAATCCTCCTATCCATTGTCGGATTGGTAAAATACTGATCAGCCATTTTTGCGGCGGGCTTAAATTAGCCTTCCGTTGAATACATCAATATATCGGTGGTTTTGAAAAAAACTGTGCAAAACCTGATCTAAGTCAACTGATAAAATCCTGTGAAAGGTACACTCTGTTGTTACTTGCCGCAAATGCAGCATTTGCTCCATTTAGTTCATCAGCAGAGCGAATCTCAAAGGTTGGCAACCAGCTCCAATCTCTAAATGCAAAGCTCTGGCGCAGCTTTTCTAGCTTTTCAGCATCAAAGCGATCACCAAAAACCTCTGTTATCTTCTGCTCAAACTGCTCATCCACTCCAAAGGCAGCCAAAATATCTAACGATTGCTCAATTGCTCCATCCAAAGCTAGTTGAGCTGGGATATCCAAAAACTCAGTTCCAACCAAATGGATTTTTGCCATAATTGTCCCCTCTATGAACAAGAATCTAGTTCAGGGTAAAGGCATTTAATTTTTTAAATCCTATATATAGTGTTTGTTTAATTAAAAAACACTATATGTATAAAAATCATTGTCAATAAGCACAATAAGACCGGGTTTATTGAGAACTATACCTGGTTTATTGACAAGATGCGTTTACCCTGGAATCTACTCCCATCTTTAAAAAAAGATAAACAATGCGCAAGCCAACTTTTTAATGTAGTACTCTAACTAAAAGTTGACTTGACAAATTAACCAAAACTGTGTATGGCATCCCTCCAGGCATCTAAAAAAGGCATCGAACTAATTAAACAGGCTCTGAAAAAGCGAAAGTGGACCCAAGAGGATGACACACCACTGGTCCTCATTGGCACTCATTTAGATCCAAAAGGATCTTGGGGATCAGGAGGCCCATATCCTCCAGGACATAAACCTTCAACATGGAAACGATTTATAAGTGGTCTTCCCGTCCGTGACAGAACATTTAAGAACTTTTGTTGGGTTCTTAGTCTCCCGTGGGAAAGCATTGTTAATGTAAGTACCGTTGTTGACTGGGAAGATGAACAAAATATATCCCAATTTTATGGTCGAAAACGTGAATTAGATGAGCTTAAAGACAAAATTATTAAGCAGCGTTGTAGACTTTTATCAGTATTGGGTGTAGGTGGAATTGGGAAAACTGCTCTAGTTTTTGAGTTTGCTAAAGAAATCCAGCATAATTTTAAATTTGTGATTGAAAAATCCCTTAAAAACTCTCCTCCATTTATTAAATTTATTGACAGTTTACTTAATCGATTAAGTTGCAATAAACTAAAGGAATTACCAGGTGAAATCAATCTTAAAATATCTCTTGTGGTTAGTTGTTTAAGAGAATGGCGTTGTCTAATAATAATTGATAACTTTGAAGGTATTTTTGATAAAAAAAATCCAGCAGACAGCCAATACCTAGATGGCTATAAATTGTATGGTGATTTCCTTGAAAAAATAGCAAAATCAAGTCATAATAGCTGCGTAATAATAACTACTCAGAGTGAACCACAAGAGATTTATAATACACAGAATAAAAAAGTTAAAAGTTTAAGATTACAAGGATTAAACAACGCAGACGCAAAAAACATCATTGATGAAGAAAATTTTGAAATATCAACCTCAGAAATCAATGAAATTGTAAACTACTATGGAGGACATCCTCTTGTACTCAAAATCGTTTCAGCTGGCATCAGAGAGTATTTTGATGGAAATGTAAAATCATTCATAGAAAAATTAAGGCAAGGAGTTTACCCTTTTAATAATAACAATATTAAGACTTTTATACAAAGGCAAATCGAGCGAATAACTCTCCAGGGAAAAGTAATTGTTTACTGGCTTGCTATTAATCGCGAACCTATTACTATAGAAACGTTAAAAAATGACCTATATAATTCAGACTTATCTATACCAGATACATTAGATTTATTAGCTAAGCGAATACTCATTGACACTTCGGATGACCTAATAGGGCTTCATCCTGTTATGCAAGAATATATAATTGAAAGCATTATCAGTGAAGTCTGTAATGAAATAATAACTGGGAACATAGAGTTATTAAGAACCCATGCTCTAGTCAAAGCACAGTCTAAAGATTATATCAGAGACACACAACGTAGGTTAATCATTCGACCGATAATTAATCAGTTACTAAGTATTTTAGGAAACAACGAAGCTATTGAAGAAAGATTGAAGCAAATAATAATAGATATTCAACAAAATGTTCGAAAGCTAACCTCCTTATGGGTTGGGGAAGAAACTGACAGTCATATTCTCAAAGAATTAGAAAATCAAGCAGTTAAAGAGGTCGGATATACCTCAAGCAACATCTTGAACTTTTTTCGCTATTTAAAAGAGGACTTAAGCGGATTAGATTTATCAAATTTGTCTATTATACAAGCAGATTTGCAAGGTGTCAATCTTAAAAATACTAATTTCTCTAATTCATATTTTAGGAAATGCTCTTTCACAAATATTTTGGGCAGTATTTTATCAGTGACTTTTAGTCCTGATGGTAATCTATTAGCTACTGGTGATGCTGATGGGAAAATCAATTTATGGAATGTCTCTGACGCGCAATGGCTGTCAACGATCCAGGAAGGTGATTTCAATTGGATTATGTCTATAGCCTTTAGCCCTAACGGGCAAATCCTAGCAAGCGGCAGTAACAATGGTACTATTAAACTTTGGGAGATCTCTACTGGCAGACATCTAACAACTTTTAATACTAATTCTTGGGTTCTATCTGTTGCATTTAGTCCCGATGGGCAAATTTTAGCTAGTGGTAGTGCCAATTCTGTTATACATCTTTGGGATGTAGAAACTAGAGAAATTATTACAACATTAGAAAAGCATACTGATAGAATATGGTCTGTTTCATTTAGTCCAGATAATACAATAATTGCTAGTGGTAGCGATGATCGAACAATAAGGATTTGGGACGTTGAGACCAAGGAATGTAAAAATATTTTATTAGGTCACAAAGGATGGGTTACATCTGTTGCCTTTAGCCCTAACAGTAGAAAGCTTGTTAGTGGTAGTATTGATAAAACAGTAAAAATTTGGGATACGAGTAGTGGAAAATGCCTCAACTCGTTCGAGGGTCATAAACATTGGGTTACATCTGTTGTTTTTAGCCCAGGTGGATATACAATTGCTAGCAGTAGTGAGGATCGCACAGTAAAAATTTGGGAGATTAGTACTAAAAATGCCAATCCAGAATATCAACCTTGTCTTTTCACATTAGGTGAACATACAAGTAGAATATGGGATATAGGATTTCATCCTATCAATCAAACACTAGCTGTTGGTTGCGATGATAGAATTTTGAGGATTTGGGAAACTAATACAGGAAACTGTATTCGAAAAATTCAAGGTTACCCTCAGTGGGTCATGTCAGTTGACTGTAGTCCTGATGGAGAAAAAATTGTTAGTGGACACGAGGATAAAACAGTTAAAATCTGGAATAAACATACAGAAGAAAAAATGATTCTGAGAGGACATACTGGTAGAATATGGTCAGTCTCATTGAGTCCAAACTTAGAAAAAATTGCTAGCGCCAGTGATGATCAAACAGTACGAATATGGGAAACTAGCACTGGTAAATGTATAAAAGTCTTGAAGGGACACTCCAGTATAGTTTTGACCGTCACATTCAGTCCCAATGGTCGTTTGCTTGCAAGTGCTGGAGAAGATAGAGTCATTCAAATTTGGAAACTAAGTACAGGGCAAAAACATGTCTCTCCTTTACAAGGACATAGCAATAGAATTCGCTCAGTTGCTTTCAGCCCAGATGGTCAATTTTTAGCCAGTGGCAGTGAGGATGGGAGTATTAGACTTTGGAAATCTGATACAGGAGAACATATTGAGACACTGGAAGATAAAAATGATGAAGTGTTTTCTATTTCATTTAGTCCAGACAGTAAGTTTATAGCGAGTGCGGGAAGTGCTAAAACTATCAAAGTTTGGAAGATTGAAAGTGCAGAAAAAATTTGCGAGTTTGAAGAATTACATACTCGTAGAATTCGTTCTGTTACCTTCAGTGCTAATGGTCAAATATTAGCTAGTGGTAGCGAGGACAAGACCATAAAAATTTGGTATTTCAATACAGGTGAATGCATCAATACTCTGGAAAAACATACAAATACTATACGTTCTGTCAAATTTACTTCGGAGGACAATTGTGTAGTCAGTTGTAGTCAAGACGGAACAATAAGAGTCTGGAATCACCAGAATTATCATTGCCACATACTAGGAGATGATCTGCCTTGTAAAAATATGAACATAACAGAGGCTAAAGGCTTGACAGAATCTCAGCGTAATTCATTAAATCTATTGGGAGCTATTCCCAACATTCCACAGGGAAGTAATGAGATTGATGGTATTGATGATCGCCTAAGTTAAACAGATCACCAATCTTATCTTAAATCTAGCTTGTAGACTTCGTCTAGCAGTCATTATATTTATATAGGGTTTATATTTGAGTTGTGAACATACTCCCAAAGGCCAAGAGGCAATAGGCAATAGGCAATAGGCAAGAGGGGAAACAGATCTCGAGTTTTATTGTTGAAAAAAAAAGACCCGTTAGGTTTACATCTCATTTATAAACCCTATACATATTTCTCAAGTTCAGAAGGTTATACAACTTAAAGTTTTGTTTCTAGATCTGTAGTATCGGTACTACTCTTGAGTGAAGCATAGACTCCCAGAGCCTATGTCCTGAGATTACAGTATATTTGCACTGAATGTGAGCCGAAAGCCGTTTATATTTGCAGTTATTGTGAGCTTAAAACTGCCTTGTTTGTGAGCCGAGGCGTTTTTGTTTGCGAGCTGCTACAGCCAACCTTCAACCTGCTAACCTTCAACCTGCTAACCTTCAACCTGCCAATCTGCTAACCTTCAACCTGCCAACCCTTCCTTAAATCCCATGACTTTTTCCAATTACCCAATGACGGCGGAAAAAACGGGAAAGAGCAGACTCTTTTAAGGATAAATAAATGGGACGCCCGTGGGGACAAGTGCGAGGGTTTCTAGTCTTTTTCCACTGATCTAATAACTGCTGCATTTGTGACAAGCTCAGGGGGATACCATTGCGAATTGCACTGCGGCAGGCAGTTGCTACTTGAGCGGTTTGTAAGTCTCCTCCTAAACTCAGCTCTAAAAGGGCTTTGGCACAATCGTCTCGCTGACGCAACAGTTCTGGTGCATTCCGTACTGCCCACAGCTCTTCTCCAAAGGGGTCCACTTCTAAACCAATGCGCTGTAGTTGTTCCACCTGGCTAGGGGATAAGTGCTGGAGAATGATGGGAGGTTCTAAGGGGACTAACTGCCAGCGATCGCATAATTCTTCATACAACACCCGTTCATGGGCAATGTGCTGTTCAATTAACCAAATACCAGTAGGATGCTCGGCTACAATATACATATTATGAAGCTGAGCCATGGCTCGCAGTTGGATTAGCCCAATATCATCAGTTTTGTTATCAATTTTGCTATCAATTTTGCTATCAGTTTTGTCAGTAATTTCTTGAGTGTCTGGTATCAGTTCAATTGAACGACTAGTGGTGTAACCTCCTCTAGCTTCTGATGTTTTGAGTAACTGTTTTACCCTGTTGGAGTGAATGCTTTCTGGGAGATTGGCTGGGGTGATTCGCAAAGCGTGCTCGATAGCTTCAGCAACTTGCTCTTGCCAGTAAGATACGGAGTGTAAGTAAATTTCGGTCTTTGCTGGATGACGATTCCAGTCGATTTGACTCGGACAAATCCGCAGGTGCAGGAAACAAATGGGATAGCGATCGCGAGGCAAGGTTCGAGCTAATCCTGTGATCATGGTTTGTTCCAATTCATGCGATCGCACAATTCGTCCATTAGTCGCTACCTTTACCCAGTCTGGACGTCTGCGATGGCATCGATCCGGTAATCCTAACACTAGCTCCATCAAACCATTTCCGAGATTTCCCTTGGTGCTTTTATCCTGTTGTTGTTCTGTTGCCGAATCCGGTATGGGCACTTCTACCGTTAACGGCTGCAAATCACTTTCCTTTAACTGCTTGATAATTTGAGGCAGAATCTGTTGGGCAGTATGACCAGGACAAAGATTAAACCATGGACGTCCATTTTGCTCCACTTGCCAGCTAACCCTAGGATGACACAGAGCATGTTGATGAATAATGGTTTGGACAGCACGCAACTGTTGTGCCATCGGCGGTAAACCCTGGCGACGCACGGGCAATTTACCAAATAAATTAGACACTATCACAATCGTACCGGGTGCGATCGCAGCAGATTCAATCTGACGCAGTTGACCTTGGGAATTATAGATAACTCGCCACCCCTGACTATTTCCTGGACATCGGCTCAAAATTTCTAACTCTGCCACAGCCGCCAAACTATGCAACGCTTCCCCACGAAATCCCAAACTAGTAATCTTCCACAGATCATCACTACTACAGATTTTGCTAGTACTGTGGGCAAAAGCCGCTTTTTGCAAATTCTTCACCTCCATCCCTGTGCCATTATCTGCCACTCGTACCCGCCATTGCTCAGTCCACAGGGAAACAGTAATCCGAGTTGCCCCAGCATCAAGGGAATTTTCGATCAGTTCTCGCACCACTGCCGCTATTGAATCAATGACTTCCCCAGCAGCAATTAGATGAACTACGTTTTTAGGTAGGGTTTGAATAATCATTTCAGGGAATCGGGAATCGGGAATCGGGAATTGGGAATCGGGAATCGGGAATCGGGAATCGGGAATCGGGAATCGGGAAAAAATTGTACCTCATAAGTATGATAAACGCTATATAGTGAATTTTTAATTAATTTTGTATAAAACACAAAGGACAACAAACAATATTACTATAAATAATGTGATTAAACGGATTTACCTTAGTTCTATATAACCAACGTTATCCATAAGTTAAGAATTTGGAGTATCGCGTCAGTAATATCACTTCAGGAGTATCGCCTCAGGAGTAATTATAAATTATTTACCCAATAATTAGTAATTCATCAGCGTTTTATCAGCCATCCAATTTTCGATTATATCTCAACAATATTGAGAAGTATACTAATTCATTCATTATGGTTATTTATATTAACAATAAAACTGCAAATTTATGACCTATAATTTAAATTTAATGCTATAGTATGTTGTGTATATAATCAAAAGTATTGCTGATATAACATAACCCTAAAAAAACTCCGAATGAGTCTGATAATTGCTAGATGAGGTACAGTCAATTTTCTTCCCCCGACTCCCTCGGTGCGCTTTCCGTAGGCGAATTAAATTCGCCACGGGTCGCACCGCTCCCGATTCCCGATTCCCGTTCCCCTCCTGGGAGGGGTTAGGGGTGGGTTCCGATTCCCTACTCCCTACTCCCTAAGGAAACAATGAACCAACAACGACAAAAACCCCACTACTCAATATGTCAGGGATTCCGTATTCCCATGGGATTTCCGGTAACCTGTTTTGAATCTGGACTGAATTACAATGCTCAAGCGGAGGATAACTTTATTGTTACGTATCCCAAATTTTGATTCCCAGTAAGCATATGCGCTACTTGAGGTGCTACTTGAGGTGCCGTCAGCTGTCAGCCGTCAGCTAAAAGCTCACGCTACTTGAGGTGCTTAAGATAAACCTTGACGGGAGAATTTAATAGTTCAAGATTTTGTAAGCATTCAGCAGTCAGCAGTCAGCAGTCAGCAGTCAGCGGTCAGCGGTCAGCTTATTTTATTCAAAAGCACCGATTGCGCTACGCGCAAGCTGCGCGAACAGTAGGGTGGCACAGGCTTCGACGCTGTGACCTAACCCATAAGCTGATAGCTAATAGCTGAAAGCTGATAGCTAATAGCTAATAGCTGAAAGCTGATAGCTGAAAGCTGATAGCTGAAAGCTGATAGCTGAAAGCTGATAGCTGAAAGCTGATAGCTGATAGCTTAGCTCCCTACTCCCTAAAACCCAGAATAAAAATAGCTCACCCAATTCAAAACTGCTACACATGGACACCTACGAATATCAAGTCGGTGGTAGTTTAAAATTAAATGCCCCTAGTTATGTAGAGCGTCGAGCTGATGCTGAACTTTATAATGCCTTAATTAGGGGTGAGTTTTGTTATGTGTTCAACTCCCGACAGATGGGTAAGTCTAGCTTGCGCTTACGGATCAAGCATCGACTGCAACAGGCTGGTTTTAGCTGCGCTTCTATTGATATGACGCGCATTGGTAGCGAAACTATTACTCCCCAGCAGTGGTATAAGGGATTAGTAGTTGAGTTATTAAGGAATTTCAAACTTTACCGGAAGGTTAATTTAAAAACTTGGTGGCGTGAGCACGATGATTTATCGGAAATCCAGCGATTGAGTCAGGTGATCGAAGAGATTTTGTTAGTTAACCTCAAAAGCGAAAAGATTTTTATTTTTATCGATGAAATCGATAGCGTGATTAGCCTCAATTTCCCGACCGATGATTTTTTTGCTCTGATTCGATCCTGCTATAACCAGCGAGCAGAAAATCCAGACTACAATCGCCTCACCTTTGCTTTATTTGGAGTCGCCACCCCTTCGGATTTAATTTCCCAGAGAAAACGAACTCCCTTTAATATTGGTAACGCTATTGATTTGCATGGTTTTACCCTAGAAGAAGCTCAACCATTAGCATCAGGATTAGTAGGATTAGTAGAGAATCATCAAACTATTCTCAAAGAGATATTGGCTTGGACAGGAGGACAACCATTTCTGACTCAAAAGCTGTGCTATCTGGTGCAGATATCGAATCAAAAGGCAATTAGTGGCTCTCTGACGATTCCCCCTGGTACGGAAGGATTTTGGTTAGAGCAGCTTGTGCGTAAGGAAATTATTGAAAACTGGGAAGCCAATGATCAACCGGAGCATTTACGAACCCTACGGGAACGCATTCTCAGAAATGAACAAGGCTCTAGTCGGTTATTAGCCCTTTATCAGGAAATCTTACAACAGGGAGAAATTGCTGCAGATGATACTCCTGAACAAATAGAATTACGGCTAAGTGGGTTAGTTGTCAAGGAGCCTGGTCAGGATAACAAAACTTCCCCAGTATTAAGGGTTTATAATCCCATCTACCAGTCTATTTTTAATCAGGATTGGGTTGAGCAAAAATTAGGGAATCTGCGACCTTATAATCAAGCCCTAAACGCTTGGTTAGCCTCCAACCGTGAAGATAATTCTCGGCTGTTGCGAGGACAAGCTTTAGCAGAAGCCTTAAACTGGAAAGTGGGCAAACGCTTGAGTGTAGTAGATGATGAATTCTTAGCTGCTTGTCAAGAATTAAGCTGGGTTGAACAGCAACGGTATTTAGAAGCAGAACGGGCTAAGGAAGCAGAAGCAAGATTAGCAGAACAGAAAAAAAGTGCCAGACGACTCAAGTTCTTGCTAATGGCAGTTGGCACAGCATTGATGGTTTCCACGGGGTTAGGGGTGACCACTTACCTGGGATATAGACGCTCAGCTATTAGCGAAATGAATGCGATCGCAAAATCCTCAGCAGCCCTCTTTGCCTCCAATCAACAATTGGACGCCCTAGTAGAAGCGATCAGAGCCAAGCAACGCTTGAAAAGCTTTGGTAACGCAGACCAGGCTACGGAAACTCAAGTAGAATCGGTGTTAAGACAGGCAGTTTATGGCACTGTTGAATATAACCGCTTAGTAAAGCATAGTAATCAGGTTTGGGCAGTTGCCATTAACCAGGCTGTTAATCTAATCGCTACTGCTAGTTATGATAAAACCATCAAACTCTGGACACTGGATGGTAAACTAATATCTACCCTAAACGGTCATCAAGCTGGGGTTTACGACATTGCCATTAGCCTAGACGGCAATCTGATTGCTTCCGCTAGTGACGACAAAACCGTCAAACTCTGGAAACGCGATAGTCAGGGAAGGTTTCAACCCCGACCCGATAAAACCCTCAACGGCCATCAAGCTGGCGTTTATGGTGTTGCCATTAGCCCCGACAGCCAGATGATTGCTTCAGGGTCTGGAGACAAAACCGTTAAGCTCTGGAAAGCTGACGGTACCTTGATTACTACTCTTAAAGACCATAGCGCTATTGTTTATGGAGTGGCCATTAGCCCAGATGGTAAAACCATTGCGTCAGCGTCAGGGGACAAAACCGTTAAACTTTGGGGCTATAATGGGAAATTACTAAGGACGTTTCAGGGGCATAATGACCGCGTTTACAACGTTGCCATCAGCCCAGATGGTCAAACCATTGCGTCAGCGTCAGGGGATAAAACCGTTAGACTTTGGGGTACTGATGGCACTTTACTAAACACCCTTCAGGGCCATAGCGATCGCGTTTACAACCTTGCGATCAGCCCAGATGGTAAAACCATTGCGTCCGCGAGTTGGGACGGAACCGTTAACCAGTGGAGTTGGGAAGGCACATTACTCACTACCCTCAGAGGACATCAAGATTTAGTGTACGGTGTGGCCATTAGCCCAGACGGCAAAACTATTGCATCCGCGAGTTGGGATGGAACGGTCAGACTCTGGAAACCCGATGGCATCATCCTCACCAGGCTCAGGGGGCATAGTGATTTAGTTTGGGCAGTGGCCATTAGCCCAGACGGAAAAACCATTGCATCGGCGAGTTGGGATCACACAGTCAAACTGTGGAATAAAGACGGTAGCCTACAAAGAACCCTAACTGGCCATAGTGCTAGAGTTTCCGGAATAGCGATTAGCCCAGATGGTGAGATGATTGCCTCCGCTAGTGCCGATAACACCATCAAGCTCTGGCACAGAAACGGTAGCTTGCTAAAAACTTTAACAAATCATACCAGCGCCGTTTTAGCAGTAGTCTTCAGCTCCGACGGTGAGATGATTGCCTCTGCTAGTGCCGATAACACCATTAAGCTCTGGAAACAGGACGGTACCTTAATTAATACCCTCAAGGGCCATAGCGATCGCATTGATGGAGTAGCCTTCAGCAAGCGATGCAGCGCGGTCTTGGGGGTTTCCCCCATGAGCGACTGCATCAAGAAAGACGGGACTCTAATTGCTTCCGCCAGTTGGGATAAAACTGTCAAGCTTTGGAAGCCAGACGGAACCTTGATTACTACCCTGAAAGGACACCATGACCGGGTTTACAGCGTTGCCATCAGTCCCGACGGTGAAACCATTGCGTCAGCGAGTTGGGACAAAACCATTAAACTCTGGAAGCGCGATGGTACCTTGATTACTACCCTCAACGGTCATCAAGCAGGGGTATTAGCAGTAGTGTTTAGCCCTGACGGTAACAGAATTGCTAGCGCTAGTTATGACAAAACCGTCAAACTCTGGAAGCAGGATGGAACCCTTTTAACTACCCTGAAAGGACATAGCGATGGCGTCTTAGCCGTAGTTTTCAGCCCAAATGGTGAGATGCTCGCCTCCGCTAGTGGAGACAACACTGTTATTATATGGGATTTAGATCAAGTCCTCGATTTAGATCAGTTACTAATCTATGGTTGCAATTGGATACAAGATTATTTGAACACTAACTCGGAGGTTAATGATGTTTGTCACCCTTTTGAATAGGCAATAGGCATGCTAGCAATAGGCAAGAGTAGATGTAGGGTGGGCAGTGCAACAGACCGATTGATCTGGCTTGGATTTTGCGTAGGTATGCACTGCCCACCAAGAATTAATTACAATCGAACAATTGTTGTTAACTGATACTAAATGGGATTCGGCTTCACCGACCCTATGGGAACTCATTCAACATTTTCACTAATCATACTAACCGGTTTGATTCTTGTTTGACCCGGTGGTGCGTTACACCGACCGGCTGTAGCAATGCTGAGGACGAGGCAGAAAATGAGGGTGAGCCCGTCTTATCACGCACCCTACGCAACTTTCAACCGAACAACCTTCAACCTTCAACCGAACAACCTTCAACCTTCAACCGAACAACCTTCAACCGAACAACCTTCAACCGAACAACTTTCAACCCCCAAAAAAATAGCCGCAGAAATACTTTCCACGGCTAGAATTTATCTTTATGACTCAACTTTGTAAACCAAACCAGACAACATAATCCGATATGATTAGACCGTAAGCATATGCGCTACGCGCACGCTACGGGAACAGCTATCAGTTATCAGCTTTCAGTTATCAGCTATCAGTTATCAGCTTATGCGCTACGCCAACAGCTTTTGAATAAAACAGGTAACTATTTGTTTAATCTGAGTTATGTCTGCTGACCGCTGACTGCTGACCGCTGACTGCTGACCGCTGACCGCTGACCGCTGACTACTGACTTCAGACCCGATTTTTTTGCCAAGGGGGTAAAACCCCCCATAAGTTAGTTTAACCGATAATTAAGTACTTCGTCATTATCGTAATGAATTCCCCTGGGATGCCAGTGGGCTGAAGGGGGCTCCACTCCGAGATTTCCGCGTAACGCAGTGCATAAAGGGCATACATGGTATTGAGTATTGCCTTACGTGACCCTTTCAAAATGTGCTTAACTGGGTATTTTTTTGGAGAAGGTTCCTGAGGAGTATTACCGGGAGTAGTCTCTTCAGGATTGTTGTTTTCGTTTGGTACAAAGTCTTCAGTCATAATTAAACTCGTGTTTGAAGTTTACAAATATAATCATAACGATTATAGTTAAAATTGTCAAGGAATTTTAGAATTTTTTTTCTGAAGGGGTATTGAAAGAAAATGTACGGAAAAGAAATAGAATTTAGAATTTAGAATTTAGAATTTAGAATTGGGAATTGGGAATCGGGAACAGTTGCGTAGGGTGCGTTAGGGGCGGACTTGCCCTAATTGTTTGCTCAAGCGCCAGCCTTGGTATAGTCCGCCCCGTAACGCACCACCAGGTCAAACAGCAAAAGAATCGTAGGGTGGGCATTGCCGATAAATATCATGATTGAACGGCGATTAATGAAATGGGCAATGCCCACCAATACCCAATCATAATCGGGAATCGGGAATCGGGAATCGGGAATCGGGAATCGGGAATCGGGAATCGGGAATCGGGAATGCCTTCGCTTAGCGTGACATGCAGGTCAATCGCGTTTTTTTGGGGAGTTAATTTACTGATATCATCGGCAAAAATAAGAAAAAAAATAAAATATATAATAGAAATTGTGATAGGTATATAAAATGAATTGTTATAACTTTTGTTCCCTGTTCCCTGCTCCCTATTCCCTACTCCCTACTCCCTACTCCCTAGATTTTTTTGTTAGACTAAATCGAGATTGGGTTTCATGCATCTACTGGTTAATGCTATATAGTTAACTGGAGGCTAATCCTTGAGTAAATTGACGGGCTTGATGAAAATCTCAAGCCACCAGGACTCATTGCCCAGTGCGGATATCGTGTTTGTTCACGGGCTGGGAGGGGATGCTAGAAGCACGTGGCATCCTAAGGAAAAACGGGATGATGATGACTTCTGGCCAGTTTGGTTAGAAAACGATCAGCCAGGTCTTAACATCTGGTCTTTTGGGTATAACGCTAAAGCGACAAACTGGAAAAGCAACAGCAGTATGCCTCTTTTCGATCAAGCCAGTAATTTATTAGATTGCTTAGATAGTCGGGATCTGGGTAAACGTCCATTAGTATTTATTACTCACAGTCTGGGCGGGCTTTTAGTCAAAAAGATGCTTAACAGTGCTAATAATTTTGTTAAACATCAAGGCATTATTGAGCAGACCAAAGGGGTTATATTTCTGGCTACTCCCCACACTGGGTCTGATCTAGCTGATGTAATTGATAAAATTCTCATTGTTGCACGAACTACAGTAAGTGTGGAGGAACTCAAAGCTCATGCCCCTCAGTTAAGGGAATTAAATGAGTGGTATACACAAAATGCTCCTCGTTTAGGAATTGACACAAAGGTCTATTACGAAACCCAGCCTTTGAAAGGGATTTTGGTTGTAGACGAGGATAGTGCCAACCCAGGCATTGCAGGAGTGAAGCCGGTTGCCATGCCAGATGACCACATTTCGATATCCAAACCCAAGTCTCCAGACAGTGAGCTCTATCTTAGTGTCAAGAAATTTATCAAAGAATGCCTCAAAACTCCTGGGTGGCTGTATAACATCAATGGAATAGAAGTAAAAAAAAACGGACAAAATTAAATCCCCCCAGTAACATTATCAATCGAGGCACTCCCCACTTTGTCGGTAGGGACCCTCAACTTGAGCAGCTCCATCGGGAATTTGAACAGACCAATCAATTAGTGATTTGTGCCATTGCCGGAATGGGCGGTGTGGGCAAAACCGAATTAGCTCTACAATATGCTCTGAACAATCAGCACAACTACCCTGGTGGTTTGTGCTGGTTCCCAGTGCGAGGGTTGGATCTCGGGACTCAAGTTGTCAATTTTGCCCGTACTAAATTAGGATTAACCATTCCAGATCAACTAGAGTTCAACCAACAGGTAGAATACTGCTGGGGGCATTGGCCAGAAGGAACAGCATTGATCGTGCTGGATGATGTGCCTTCTTTCAGCAACGACTACAAACAGAGAATTCAGCCCTACTTACCTCCAGCCCAATCCCGCTTCAAAGTACTGGTCACCAGCCGTCAGCGTCCAGGGGCTTCTTACCGACGAATTGACTTGGATGTACTATCCCCAGAAGCAGCATTGGAATTATTGGAATCCCTTGTTGGAAAAGAGCGCATTGATCAGGAACGAAAAGAAGCACAAGCGTTATGTGAATGGTTGGGTTATTTGCCCTTAGCTTTGGAGTTAGTCGGACGATATTTAGATATACATCCAAATTTAACTATCCCTAAAGTTCAGAAACGTTTAGAGAAAAAGAAATTAGCAGCAAAGGCATTACTTTATCAAACAGAACAAGGGGAGATCACAGCCCAGTTGGGAGTTGCAGCAGCCTTTGAGTTATCCTGGGAAGATTTGGAAGAGTCTCCAGAAGCCCAACAGTTGGGATGTCGTTTGAGTTTGTTTGCTCCTGCTCCTTTTGATTGGTCACTAGTAGAGTCTTGTGTTATCGAAACTGAAGATGAGGAGGAATGGGAAGAAGAACAAGAAGACTTGGAAGAATTACGGGATAGTTTCCTAGTCAATCGTAATCTATTGCAACTGACCGAACAGCAAACCTATCGACTCCATCAACTAATTCGAGAATTTTTCCAGACCAAGCTGGCTCAATTACCAGAGGCCGATGGCTACAAGCAAAGCTTTTGTCAGGTAATGGTGGCTGTAGCTCAATTGATTCCCCAGACACCAACTCAGGAAATCATTGCAGCAGTTAACCCCGCCATCCCTCATTTAGTTGAAACTGCCACAGTCCTAACTGATTGGCTCAGGGATGAAGATTTAATATGGCCTTTTGTTGGCTTAAGAAGATTCTATGAAGGTCAAGGTACCTATGACCAGGCTGAAGCGTTGTGTAAGCAATGTTTAGAGATAACCAGAACCCGCTTGGGTCAAGACCATCCCGATGTGGCCACC
Source organism: Moorena sp. SIO2C4 (assembly GCF_010672485.1). Lineage (NCBI taxonomy): Bacteria > Bacillati > Cyanobacteriota > Cyanophyceae > Coleofasciculales > Coleofasciculaceae > Moorena > Moorena sp. SIO2C4. The sequence continues at coordinate 22,444 of NZ_JAAHGN010000025.1, forward strand.
AGTCTCAACAACCTGGCTGGACTCTACTACTCAATGGGGCGCTATGACCAGGCCGAACCCCTCTATCAACAGGCTTTGAAGATCAGAAAGCAGCTGCTGGGTGAGGAGCATGTCGATGTAGCCGACAGTCTCAACAACCTGGGATTACTCTACAAGTCAATGGCGCGCTATGACCAGGCCGAACCCCTCTATCAACAGGCTTTGGAGATGAAAAAGCAGCTGCTGGGTCACCACCATCCCGATGTGGCCACCAGTCTCCATAACCTGGCTGCACTCTACAAGTCAATGGGGCGCTATGACCAGGCCGAACCCCTCTATCAACAGGCTTTGGAGATGAAAAAGCAGCTGCTGGGTCACCACCATCCCCATGTGGCTACCAGTCTCCATAACTTGGCTGCACTCTACAAGTCAATGGGGCGCTATGACCAGGCCGAACCCCTCTATCAACAGGCTTTGGAGATCAGAAAGCAGCTGCTGGGTCACCACCATCCCCATATGGCCACCAGTCTCAACAACCTGGCTGGACTCTACGAGTTAATGGGGCGCTATGACCAGGCCGAACCCCTCTATCAACAGGCTTTGGAGATCAGAAAGCAGCTGCTGGGTCACCACCATCCCGATATAGCCCAAAGTCTCAACGGCCTGGCTGGACTCTACGAGTCAATGGGGCACTATGACCAGGCGGAACCCCTCTATCAACAGGCTTTGGAGATGTATAAGCAGCTGCTGGGTCACCACCATCCCTCGGTGGCCACCAGTCTCAACAACCTGGCTGGACTCTACGAGTTAATGGGGCGCTATGAACAGGCCGAACCCCTCCATGTAGAGGCATTGGAGATCAAAAAGCAGCTGCTGGGTCACCACCATCCCTCGGTGGCCACCAGTCTCAACAACCTGGCATTTCTCTACCAGTCAATGGAGCGCTATGACCAGGCGGAACCCCTCTATCAACAGGCTTTGGAGATGAAAAAGCAGCTGCTGGATCACCACCATCCCTCGGTGGCCAAAAGTCTCAACGGCCTGGCATTACTCTACTGTAATCAGGGGCGCTATGATCAGGCCGAAGCCCTATTTGTCCAGGCTTTGGAGATTGCAGAACAGAAGTTAGGGTCAAATCATCCTAACACTGTAAGCATCCGTAAGAATCTAGAAAGTTTGCGCGATATAAAAAAGTAACAGGGAACAGAATAAACGATATCCGAATAGTTTTTGATGTTATCCTAAATCAGCAATATTATTCATTAATTAGCTAGAAATACTATATACTGGCTTGGTCTTGCTTTTCCTAAGTGAATGACTAATGAAGAATTTAGAATGTAGAATTAAGAATTTAGAATGAACAAGGTAGAATTTAGAATTAACAAGATAGAATTTAGAATTAACAAGATAGAATTTAGAAGATAGAAGGTATAGCAGTCGCAGTAAAGCTTAAGAGATATTTCTGCTCCCTGCTCTCTACTCCCTGCTCCCTTTCAACCAAAATTATCTGTTCTAAACTATACTTCGGTTCTATAAATTTTAAATTCTAAATTCTAAATTCTAAATTCTAAATTCTTCATTTAATTCAAGCTTATTTTCGGGAGGATATGATGCAGGAGTCAGTAGTTTATCAACGAATTATTCGCCAAGGATTAGAACAAGGATTAGAACAAGGATTAAAACAAGGATTAAAACAAGGATTAGAACAAGGATTAGAACAGGGATTAGAACAAGGAAAGCGCAGCGATGCAGCGCGGTCTTGGGGGTTTCCCCCATGAGCGACTGCATCAAGAAATGAGCTTAATTTGATTATCCGTCAAATTAACCGTCGCTTAGGTAAGATAAATCCCCAATTACAAAATCAAATTGAGCAGTTATCCTTTGAGCAGTTGGAGGATTTAGGAGAAGCGTTGTTAGATTTTGAAACTGAAGTGGATTTGACCAATTGGTTAAACCAGTTAACGGATAAGTAAAATCCCGTTAGGTGTCGCACTCAAAAGCCGTGCCATGGAGAGCTGATAGAGTGGGTAAGGAAAAGCTTTACCCACTCTACTATTGCTACAGCAATCGGGTGCATCTCATATTTGCTGTTTGACCCGGTGGTGCCTTACGGGACGGACTGTCCCAACTAAATTCTAAATTCCAAATTCTAAATTCCAAATTCTAAATTCTAAATTCTAAATTCTAAATTCTAAATTCTAAATTCTAAATTCTTCATTCTTCATTCTCTACTTCCTCAATAGATAAACCTAACGCTGAACTCACTTGCTCCACAGTTAGTCCCATTGCCAATAGCTTAGGAATAGCCTCTCGTTGTGAACGTTCAGCTTGCTCAGCCCGTTGTTTTTCTTGCTCAGCTCGTTGTTTTTCTTGCTCAGCTCGTTCACTGCCCATCAGCAGTAGATTACCTTCGCTATCCCACCACCTTAGCCACAAGTGATTCTGATTAAGATTCTGATATGAGCCTTCCCATACACCTAATTCTACCCCTAACTGTTCAATAGGATAATGTCCCCTTTGATTAGTCTTCATCTGGTGATATTTACCATTAACTAGATGATAGACTTCTAACTCCCCAGTATCAAATATATAGATTCCGTAGTAGGGAATGCGAATAATTTGTTCATAAACCCAGAATTTACCTGGTTTAGTTTTTTCTTCCCCAGTAGCAGATAAAGGAGTAGAATCCCTTTCCTCGTCTCCATTGCCACTAGCAAATTCCAGAGCAATCAGAGGTGCTAGGTGTTCTTGCCAAAGTACATAGGAACGACGAATTTTACCATCTAACAGAGGAGGTACTCCCGGTACATAAAACCAATCCGGAGCTTCTGCTCCTCTTTCTAAAGGTTCTGTGATCCGCCAATAGATACCAGAGTCTTGACCAATAGCGTATTGTCCGTCGGGATGAATTTTCTGGAGAACCGGTTCAATAGAATCAGTTAAAATAATGCTTTGGGGATGCTCATGGAAGTTCTTCACAAATTCGCCATTGGATTCTGGTAGTTGAGTATGATCCGGTAACGAAATAGTTAGACCTGTGCGCTCTAAGCTCTGGGTCATGACAACCTCATCTTGGGAAATGATTTGTAAGCATATGCGCTACGCGCACGCTACGCGAACAGCGGTCAGCCTTTAGCTGATAGCCGTCAGCGGTCAGCCTTTAGCTGATAGCCGTCAGCGGTCAGCCTTTAGCTGATAGCTGATAGCTGAATACTTACAATGATTTAGGTATACTTACTACTTATTTTAGCAGTTCTAAATACCCAATTAAGAACTGCTAAAATAAGTAGTAAGCATTTAGCTATCAGCCTTGGCCTTGACCTTTGGGTCACCCTACGGGAAACGAGGTTTATTTTAAGCTGACGGCTGACAGCTGACGGCACCTCAAGTAGCGTGCGCATAGCGCATATGCTTACAATCAGTGGCCTAGATTCCCAACCGTTGATAAACCTCGTCCAAATGTTGAAAATGGTGCTGGGGATTAAAACATTCCTCTATTTCTGAAGGAGTTAGCTTACTCGTAACG
>NZ_JAAHGN010000250.1:0-8076 GCF_010672485.1 Moorena sp. SIO2C4
TTGCCTTTGATAGCATTCAGCCCAACCGCCAGCAACTTATCAAAGACCTGGAGCCATTGATTAGTTGGGCGCAAGACCGTGCCAAAGACCGAGAAAGTGGTCAGCTGAACATTTTTGATCTGTTTGGCAACACTAATTCTGAGCCAGATCAGAACAATAATGCTTGGGAATCTGCTCCAAGCGCTCCAGCAGTGTCTGATTTTTCACGCCAAGAAAAATTAAATTGGGAAAAAGAATTGCTTGGTTTTTATGTGTCTGACCATCCTTTAAAATCAGCCCGTCCAGTAGCTCAAGTTCTTTCTCCTGTCAGTTTGGCGGAGTTAGCAGAGCAAAAGAAGGGGACAACTTTGAGTGCTATTGTAATGCTCACCGAAGTTAAGCCTCACCTCACCAAAAAAAATAATGAACGCATGGCCTTTGTGCAGATGGAAGATCTGACCGGTCAAGCTGAAGGAGTTGTATTCCCGAAAACTTACGAAAAAATTAGTTCATTACTGCAAGCCGATTCCCGTTTAATTATTTGGGCGAAGGTGGATGAGCGAGATGAGAAAATTCAACTGATTATTGAAGATGCTGAGCTAATTGAAAGTTTACGAACAGTAGTAGTAGAACTTACCCCTCAGGAAGTTACGACAAACAACCTTAACCAATTAAAATCGATTCTGCAAAAACATTCCGGTAAAAAACATCAGGCAAAATTCCCCGTACTAGCAACTATTGCTGCACCCCAGCAGTATCAATTTGTCCGTTTTGATTCTAAATACTGGGTCCAAGATCACCAAGTAACCGTTAATGCTCTCAAAGCTAGCGGATTTGATGCCCGTACTGCTCCAGTAATCAGGAGTTGAATAAGGAGTTTAGTCTTTGCTCTTCTATTCTCAGCAATTTACTAAAACTATAGCATTTACAAATAGTTCATGAACAATCTGGCGTTGGTTAATAATAGAATGATTTTAAGAGTGAGGTGGAATAGGCATCTTGCCTGTTCGGCGATATTGTGGGGCTGGCAGGATGCCCACTCTACTCCTATTTATTCAAAGATTCAGCAACGCCAACAATCTTGCTGATTTCTAATAACATCAAAAACTCTTCGGAGCTCTTTTTTACTATGCCCTATGCCCTGTTCCCTGCTCCCTACTCCCTACTCCCTTCTTTATCAATCTTAACCAGGATTTTGCTGAGGATTAGAAGAGTCAAGAAATTCAGATTGAATCTCCTCCAATTCCCGATCAAGTTTAGTTTTAGTTTTCGGTAAACTACTAGAACCAGCCACCTGAGAACCAAGGGTTTGATGGGTTGATTTAGTTGTCGGATTACCCATAATTTCAGACTTTAATTCTTCTAATTCTTGAGCAATCCTTTTATTCAATCCCCCGACTGCAGGCTTTGATGGTACAGTAGATTTGACTGGTGTAACTGGTTTTCGTTGCCTTAGAGGTGTAACTGGTTTTTGTTGCCTTAGAGCTGTTGGGGGAGTTGTCTGAAGATGCAAATCTTTACTTACCTCAGTCGCTGATTGATAACGTCGGTTAATAGCCCCCGCTATCATCTTGTCGATGATGCGACCAAGCTGATCACTAATAGGATGACTCAAAAAGTTCCGCCATATCCAGACACCCTCCCTGACATCAAATAAATCACAGGGGTGCCTATCGGTCAATAAATGAATACAAGTGATACCAAGACTATAGATGTCACTGGCAAAAACTGCTCTACCAATACTTTGCTCTGGTGATACATAACCAAATGAGCCAATCGCTGTCCCAGTTTTGCCTAGACTAGTGCCAGTAGCAGCTTTCGATGCTCCAAAATCAACCAGAACCAGTTGACCAGCGACCTGAGTTGCTCCCCCCACAACAGAAGACCTTGAACCCCTGCGGCGAATAATGTTTTCTGGCTTGATGTCCCGATGGATGACATGATGTTGATGAACAAATTGCAGCAATGGCAGCAAATCATCCAGTAGCGCCCGAATTTGTGCTTCATTAAATCCACCCCGACTTGCCAGTTCTTGGACTAAGTTTTGTCCATCGATAAACTCTTGGACTAAATACTGTTGGCTATCTTGACAAAAATACGCCAGCAGTTCCGGAATTTGAGGATGTTTGCCCAACTCATCCAGCCGTACCGCTTCGAGGGTGAATAACTCAGCGGCCTTTTGAACCGTATTGGTTCCCTGGGCTTGGGGAAAAAACTGCTTGATCACGCAGGGAGGCTTAGAAGGTTTATCTTCATCCACAGCCAAGAAGGTTTTACCAAATCCACCCTGACCTATAGGTTTAATCCCTCGGTATCGCTCTTTGAGCAGTAACTTCGAGCCACAGGCAATGCAAAATTTAGTTCCTTCTCGATTTTTGGGATTGGGGCAAGTGGGATTGAGACAGTAGCTCATTATACTGGTCAGCAGTCGGGCTTTTATCTATAATTATATATTGCCCTATCTACGAACAGATAAACAATGATGTGATCAGGACTGATGGTGACAGTAGGGAATTTTTTGAGATTATGTAGCTTATCTGCCTATCCCCTCATTATCTAATACCAAATCCTGTTCCCATACCCCCCTTATCCAAACAGCTATAGATTCCTCGAATAAAAGGATTTGGTCGATTTTTTATAAAGGGGGTGTGGCAAGCGGATTTGGTATAATTACCTGATTACTTCAAACCCTTATAGCAATCCGTGTAGGAATTGTGATAATTTTTAATGCCATATTCCCGTCTTGATGCAGTCGCTCATGGGGGAAACCACGGCAGTTGCTCATGGGGGGAACCCCCTTTGGCCTCACTGCCTCCCCAAGACCGTAATGGTGCGTTTGACCCGTAATTAAATTCGCCACGGGTCGCACCTCTGCATCGCTACTCCCTGTTTCCTGTTCCCTGTTCCCTGTTCCCTGTTCCCTTTGCGATATGTTCCATAATTGCTTGTCGGAAGCCCAGTACTACTAAAGTATTGGAAAGGGTTAAAAAAAACTCAGCACTGCCATGTAGCCAATCCACATCAGCTAATGCTTCCTGATAAGCTACCTTGGAATAAATCCCAGCTGGGATGGTAACAAAAACAAACACCAAGAGGACGTAAAATCCGATTAGCGCTAAACGGGGTGTTTGTCCAGAACGAGTGAGAAACCACAAGAATCCTAGGTAAGGAAATAGGGAAATGGCAAATAATGTCTCTTTAGAAATCATCTGAAGATCAGCAAAAACGGTTGTCAAAATGATTCGTAAAACGTCAGCCGTCAGCTGTCAGCCGTCAGCTGTCAGCCGTCAGCCGTCAGCCGTCAGCTGATAGCTGATAGCTGATAGCTGATAGCTGATAGCTGATAGCTGATAGCTGATAGCTGATAGCTTACCGTACAACTTATCCCTGGCATTGGTAGCAACCTTAGGCTGAACGCCAAATCCACCAAGCTGCTCCACAAAGGGTACAGTTACCGACAACTGTCATCGCTGCTTGGAGTGTAACCATCCACTCCAGGGATTGTTGGTTGTCAAAAAAGTGCCAGGTGATAGCACACATAGCACTGACCAATGCTGGTAACATGGCAAAAGACAATGCCCACCAAGCACGATTACCAGTAATTTCACCATAGGTCCAGATTAGCCAAATTGCAGCGATCCACTCGATAACACTGGAAATGTGAATAATCCAAGTTGGAATTGATAGAGCATGCATAAGAAAAAACGTCAGAAAAAACCTAATAGTAGAGGCTAAACTACATTTCCCTTGCTATTAAGTCTACCGTACTCACAAATCAGTACCCGTTAACGAGAAACGGGTACCCATTAATGAGAAACAGTACCCGTTAATGAGAAATGGGTACTGTTTTGTTACAAACCAGTACTAGTTAACGAGAAACGAGTACCCGTTAAGGAAAAATGGGTACCCGTTTGTTATACAACAGTACTGGTTAACCAGAAACAGGTACCCGTTTATTACACAACAGTACTAGTTTGTTACACAACAGTACTGCTTAATGATAAACGGGTACCCGTTTGTTACACAACAGTACTGGTTAACCAGAAACTAGTACTAGTTTTTGCTTAACAGGTACCCAGTTTTCATACAATAGTACTCTGAACTAGGAAATACCATTGCAATTGCCCTACTACCCTAGGCGAAGTCACAAATATAGCTAAGGTAAGCTATATTTGTGAGGTTGATCAGGATAAAGTAGACCATAACTTTCTAGTTATGAAGACAAATTGGCCTGGTGTAGTACTGTTTAATGAGAAAATAATTATATATGAGCCTTCAGCTGTGAGCTATTAGCTGACATACTTTAATTAAGAGCTGCTATCTCTAGCTTAGATAATAGTTCTTTCTCAACGTATTCCAGGTGATGTAAATCCTCAGCTACAATTAGTATAGTGACATCCCCTTGAGTTCGTAAGGTGTCAAATTCATAAGGAAAGACAAAATTCGGATTACCATTACCCTGGTAAATTAAGGAACCAATCTTTTCCCGGAGGGTGCTAAAACTACAGGGTTCGATTTCAAGTCTCAACACCTTCCAGCATCCATCGTAGTCACTAGAACCAAACAAATTGTCAAGAATAAAAAACGCAAAGGACGATCCGTTCAATCGGGCGTTATTTTCGATGGGAAATATTCCTTGATCTGTGACAATATAATCGATGCCTAAGATGCCAAGATAGCCATCATCCCGCATCTGCTGGGCGATTTTGAAGGAGTAATCGCGAATTAACCCTTCTATCCGTCTTGAATAGGGTTTTCCTTTCACGTTACCGATATGTTTTAACCCACTAAATAGCTGGCATGTCACTCCCAGATGAGCAATTTCTCCATTGCTGCCAATCATCCACTGGTCATTGGGGGATGTAATGACTTTAAGGAATGGCTCAATTAAAAAACAACTCTCTCCCGATGCCAGCATTTTTGGCATCTCAGTGTCGAGGTTACTGCTGTTAACTTTATAAAGTGATGAGCCTACAGACCCTTGTGCGCCCCGGATCAGTAACGTCTCATAATCCTTAAGCCAACCTAAGATTTCCTGTCGCAGTTTTGTCTCAAAATCCTCAGAGTCTGATGATTTACTCAGGATAGTTCCTGGTACTGTGGGAATACCAAGAGACTGACACAGGTCCTTAAAGGTGGACTTGTCAAAATACTTTAAGGTAATAGACTGATCACAGCCAAAAAAAACGGCATCAATGGTTGACGCCGCCTGTTTATCTAGATCTGCCGAATAATAAGGAACAAACACCAAGGGTTTTCCAATCGATGCAAGAAATGCTCTTACTTCATCCGCTTTTTGCATTATCAGCTCTGAGAGCAGTGCTGGTTCATTTTCACGGTTGAAGGCAAAGACTTTCTGGGGTCCTAAGCCAAGATTTTTCAGCCAGTCGTAGTACTCTGCATCCAGATTTCCAGGAATCATCACGACATCGTCTGAACCAGCTACAGCTAGGGCTCGTGACGCCCAAGGTTGGAGTGTATTCTTGCCCTGAAAGTGAGGTTGGCTTCGGATATCGAAGGCAAACACCCTGACTTGATCGGAATTTGAGGAAATCAAGTCCAGAATAGAGCTTGATTTTGCGATCGCATTTGAGTTTACCCTTGAGTTCAATTCATCCTCTTGATGGGCGTGATTACCAATTAACCTTTTGCTCCCAAAAGCACCATCCATCTGCTTACTCCATACAGACCAAACTACGACTTATTACAAATCACAAAAGAGCGACATTAAAAATTAACCTATCTCCGTCTAGGAGTAGGACAAAGCTTGCCCGCTGCTACCCTCATGCTTAACTGTTAGCAGTTAACCATAATAACTGCTCCCGAGTCAAGACCCTATCCCATAAGTGTTAGTCATAGGATATCCTAAATACACCCTGTTGTGATGAGGGGTTATCGACACAAAATTAGCGGTAATTGCCAAGTACGCTTAAGCGCTCCTACAGGCTATTCGATCGTAATCCTATAACTTGAACTGCTATAACAATGAAATTTCGACTGATTTTTTTAACATTTTCTGATCATAATTAGGTGTTAAGTGTTTGGTGTTTGGTGTTTGGTTTTAGAACGGGAACAGATACAAGCAAGAACCTGATGGGCTGGTTGACTGACAAAACTAATCAACCACGTACTCGTACGTTTGTATTTTGAATTCCAGTCGATACCGTCGTTTATCATGTTGTGTTCGTGAAGCCATCACTGGGTCAGGATCATGATTACTCAGGTGCGACCCGTGGCGAATTTAATTCGCCAAGGTCAAGGGCACCTATGTAAAACGAACCCGACGAATCAGTCTCCAGCCATTTTCGCTCGGAGGCTTTGACCCACTCCAAACCCTACCGAAAATAGCTGTTTCCTCCTGGGCCAGTGTGTGTCTACCCATCGACGAAAACCGGTTTCAACGACCTCAACCCCAAGGGGCTGTGACATATAACGTAGCAACTGCCAGGATGAACCTAAGCCCTTGATCAAGCAGGAACTGAGCGAATTTGGGATTTTTGCACATTCGCTCCCATTGGACTGGTCATCCCAGAAATTGGCGTTGCTGAATTAAGGAATGAATGCGCGATTATCTGATTTTATGAAAGCCCCCTAAATCCCCCAAGCGAGCAATCCCTCGCTTGGGGGACTTTAAGAGTTTTGTTCCCCCCAAGCGAGCAATCCCTCGCTTGGGGGGCTAGGGGGGCGGAACCATACCCATAATCAGCAACGCCCAGAAATTTTCCTCGATATCAAACCGCAATCCATATTCTTGAAAGGATTTCGGCGTTGCTGAATCAAAAAATGGTATTCTAAAAAGAAAACCATGGAATGCCCTAAATATCATAGCCATAAAACTCATAAATATGGTCATCAAAGAGGAAAACAAAGATATAAATGCAACGAATGTGGGCGACAATTTATAGAGGTTAAAACTGAGCGTGGTTACGATGAAAAAACTAAATTGCTTTGCCTAAAAATGTATCTAAGCGATGCAGCGCGGTCTTGGGGAGGCAGAGGTGCGACCCGTGGCGAATTTAATTACGGGTCAAACGCACCATTACGGTCTTGGGGGTTCCCCCCACTCGCTATTGCCGTGGTTTCCCCCGGAGACGAAACCTTAGACAGGGGAGCCTTTATGGTTGGTAGGCTATGCAGATGCATGGTTAAAACTTGAGGCGCGACCCCGTAATTTAATTCTTCACGCGGAAAGCGCGCCTCCATTGATTAAGGCAAGCCTGTCTTACGGTAACTTCAAGGCCTGCCGACGCTTGGCCGTAGGCCACGCCAAAGGCGAACGCGAACAAACCATGAGCGACTGCATCAAGACATAGAAAATGAAAATACCAGATTGAGACATTATTTAGCCAGACTACATCAGCGAACTCTTTGCTATTCTAAATCATCACCAATGTTGGAGTTATCAATTAGACTTCTTATTTATTATTTAAAATATCAAAAAATCCCCCTTTATAGTTAAACCATTTCGTTATTCAGCAACGCCTTTCCTTTTTCGGACACCAGACTGCCATTCACGGTATCTGGTAACATAACTGCTAACCTGCCCAGCTGCAAATGCGATTGCTGCTCGACGGTAATAGCTAGGAAATTTATGAAAAGCCTTATTGAACTGAGGATATTTTACATTAGGTCGCTTGGCTGTTTTATGCATCAACTTTTCGACAGCAGGAGTTAACTGATCTGCTGTTAACTCGCCAAGTTCAGACCAATGAGTATAAATAATACCAACTAAGTACCTACAAGCCTGACGATAAACTTTGACCGTCTCCCCGAATAACACTTTCTGTTCGGGGGACGGATTAAGTTTCCATTTGTCAGTTCGTATGACTTTTGCTGGCGCTTTCACTGGTCTAATAAAATATCCTTAGTTAATTTTTAGTCTACAAAAGATTAGACGACAAGAGATTAATGAATGTTCCAGGTTTTTAGTAATTGTTGTTGGCGTGGACTAACCCCGGAGACGAAACCTTAGAGGTTGTCTGAGAAGTCTCATTTGCTACATCCAAGCCCCCGTTGGTCCCCCAATTCTGGGGGACTTTTAGAAGCAAATTGACTCTTGTTCCCCCCAAAGTTGGGGGGTCAGGGGGGCAAAATTCA
>NZ_JAAHGN010000251.1:0-8054 GCF_010672485.1 Moorena sp. SIO2C4
TGCACTATAGTTGACACACAATAATAGATAACTCAGACCAGCTAAACTTAAACCTAAGTGCCAAGCACTCTCTCGCCAGATCTTGACATAGTCAGAAGTAGCGGGCATCTTTAAACTCAAGCTCCATTCTGCTACCATCAGGGCTAATAAAATTGCTGAAAAGCCCCCTAGATGTAGGTTGGGAAAAAGATAGTTAATGGCACTGATAACGGTTGCGATCGCAGTACTGTGGGTTAGGTAGACCCTTAAGCGCAGATGAGGCTTAATCCCTAACCTATCCCGTCGCTGAGTCACAATCCCTAAAGTTATAGCAGAATTAATACCATTAATCGTGAGTAATAGGGGATTGGAAAAACACAGAGTAGTCAGATTAACTCCTATTCCTAGAGCAATGACTTCTGCAAATTCTGCCAGATCATGTTTTTTGCGCTGATATAACCAATCTGCTAACCCAACAATTAAAACCAGATAGGGAAACAGTACTAAACTCAACAATACATAGGGAGTTTCTTGGGAATGGGTTAACGTAGTTGCTGTTTCCAGTAGCCAGGTTTGTATTGATGGGGGAATCAATCGCCATGAAAGCCAAACCATCTGTAAACCAATGGCTAACATGGCGGCTAAATCGGAACGTCGCCAAAATTTTAGTAAACGATTGACAAATAACCAGACCCCCAGCCCACTGACAATCATGGCTTGCCAAGGAAACTCAGCTGCTACACAAACTAACCAACCCACCACCAGCAAGCTACCCCCTAACCAAATCATAGGGAGACGGGGAAACGGGGAGACCGGGAGAGATGGTGCCTGAGGCTTTTGGTATAGCCAGTAGAGAAACCAACCACACATCCCAATCGCTAACCCCAGTTGTTCAATATCGACACCTATGACAAAAATTGCTCTAAATAGCAGGATGCCGATGCCATAAACTAAGATGCGGAAGCCAGCAACATCAAAAATAATCGCTGAATTTTTCTTTCTGGATTCTATATATAAGGTAGCGATGGTGCTACCGATGCCCAAATAAACTGCTCCTATGGGAAATCCAGGGATACCCCAACCCCAGTTTAGGTAACTCAGACCTAAATAATTAATAATCGGTAAGGGGAATGATTGTTGTTGTCGTAATCGTAAAAATCCGTTCCCGTAGCCGCGACCTAAGAGTATCGAACTTAGTACTATCGCACTTAGTGCTACTGTCGCCACTGCTACCACTAGCCAATTTAAGGGATGACGCCACAAGCCAAAGCCATCCATTGCCCAAAAATTGACTGGGATCAGCAACAGACTGACAACTCGCAAGGTTTGGGCTGTTAACGGTAAATTCCCTTGTTTCGTTGTCCAAGCACTAATCCCCCAAAAGCTCAAGGTATAGGCCAGCAATACTCCATACTGTCCAGCAGCTGGGAAATTGTCCCATTGACTAGCAGCCAGTACCCCAGAGGATACCACCACCATAAACATACCCAGAAACAGCAACCAGCGGACACTGAATTCTGCTTGAAGGGATTGCCACATTTGAGCAATCCAGTTGGGTTTCTTAGGTTTGGGTGTCTCCGGTGCAAAGTCATTACTAGCTAAAGGTGACACTAGTTGAGGCGCTGGTTTCGCGACTGATAAAGCAGAAACCTTTGGAGTTACACTAGGTTCTGGTAAAGCACAGGTAAGATGTTCTCGACACAACCGTTTAACAAAGGTTTCCTGAAGCAAACCCAAACGTAACCAAGCATCTAATCCCTCTAAAAGAGCGGGATGGGATGCTTTAGTTTTAAATATGATGTCGATGCTAGTCTCAGAAAGTAAACCTAACTCTTGCCATAGGGCTAAAGCTTCTAACAGTTTAGACTGAGAAGTATTGGTCTTGAGGGCAATAGTGATAGAACCCTCCCGTGGCGATGACATAAGCAATATTCCTAGTTAAATAGGAATGCAAGGGGGGCTGATTTAGGATACAGGTAGTTACTATTGTCCACTAAAGAGCCGGAACCTTGCTAGATACCACATTCCACCCTGTCAACTGTCACAATAGAATCTTAAGGTTGGCAGTTATGACCCTATTAAGCCTTGATTATCAGCACTATTGCACGTCTTGATCAATAGTCGTTAACATAATGCTTCCTGATTAATTATTGCGATTACCCTATACTATTTACTTAGATGTAAAGAATTGTAAATGCTGCTCAATGGCTCAACCCCTCAACCTTTTAACCTTACCGAAATTGCTCAATAAATTATTATCTTTGCTCCCAGCATTAAGGCAGGAGATTTGGATTCTGGCAACCGGTCGATTGTTATTGCACATCGGTCAAGGGTTTACTTTAGTTTATGCCTCGATTTTTTTTGTTAATCAGATTGGTTTATCCGCCACCCAAGTTGGGATGGCTCTAGGGAGTTCTTCAATTTCTGGAGTATTAGGACGCTTGATTTCAGGGACTTTGGCTGATTCCAAGTTTTGGGGACGCAAGAAAACTTTGCTACTCTCGGCAGCTGTTTCTGCTCTAGCAAGTCTTTGTTTAGCGTTTACCTATAATTTCCCAACTCTGGTTATTGCTAACTTACTGATGGGTTTAGGGATTGGTCTATATTGGCCGCCTACTGAGGCAGTTGTCACCGATCTAACCACTCCTGTTCAGCGTAATGAAGCCTTTTCAGTTACTCGTTTAGCTGATAGCTTAGGACTAGGATTGGGAGTTATTGGGGCAGGGCAGTTAATTGCTGCTTCTGGCAGTTACCGTACTTTATTTGTGCTCAAAAGTATTTTTTATGTGATTTTCTTCGTTGTCATTTATTTAGCGATCGCAGAAACAAATAACGTTCAAGAGGTGCCTCAATCCCCTACCCAATCCTGGAAACAAGCACTAAGCGATCGCTTTTTGATGATTTGGTTACTAGGGAATACTCTCTTCACTACCTATGATGCTCAACTCAATAGCATTATGCCCCTCTATTTTGCCAATTTTGTTCCAGGAGGAGGAACAGAAACCGGATTAGCTCCAGAAACGATTAGTCTTATTTTCTTCTGGCATGTCGCCTTTGGTGCCATTTTTCAACTACCTGTTGCCCGCTTTCTAAACCAGTTTCAACGCACCAATGTTCTGATGGTTTCTTTACTACTGTGGTGTGGAGGATTTGTGTTAGTTTGGCTCACAGGAGTTGTTTATAAGTTGGCAGTTATTCCAGCACTTTGTGCTTTGTTACTATTAGCTTTTGCTAAGGTAATTTATCTCCCTTCTGCCTCTTCTTTGGTGGGGGATTTAGCTCCACAATCGTTGCGAGGAGTTTACTTTTCCCTTGAATCTCAGTGTTGGGCAGTAGGTTACTTTATTGGACCGTCTTTAGGAGGTTGGGCATTGGATCAATCTCCAGAATTTACCAGTGGTTTTTGGTTAGTGACTGCTAGCAGTGTGGGCTTAGGTCTTGGGATTTTGTCCTATCTGGGCAAGAAGAGTCATGAGGTGATAGGTGTTAGGCATCAGGCTTGAGGCAAATGGTGTTATAGCAGAAGTCAGAAGTCAGAAGTCAGAAGTCAGAAGTAAAACTATTGCTATACTTAGCTTTGAGACTTTTGTCATGTCCTAACTGCCCTGGCGACTGCTATAAGTGTAATCTTGCCAACTAATTGAGTATTCAAGCAGCATAATTAAGTGTTTATGCATCAAAATAATAAAATTCTGCTTTATTAATGAAGTTTTAAAATTTAATAGTGAAGCATTAAGCATCATATTGCTTGGGTTAGGATTAGGCTTGATGTCCTAAAACCCGACACCTATGACCTATGACCTATGACCTATCACCTATCATCTGTAAGCATTCAGCAGTCAGGCGTCAGCCGTCAGCTTATTTTATTCAAAGGTGCGCTTGACCCATTAAGAATTAAATTCGCCACGGGTCGCACCTAAAAGTACCGATTGCGCTACTTGAGGTGCTGCGTGAACAGTAGCGTGGCACAGGCTTATAACCTGTGACTTTCCTCATAAACTGTTCGCTTAGCGTGGCCTAAGGACAATGGCTGATAGCTGATAGCTGATAGCTGATAGCTGATAGCTGATAGCTTACTATCATCTTTATTTTCCCATCAAGAGGTCAGGTTTTCTGGCCTTATAATTGGAGGATAGCCAAAAGTAGATGCTTTGATTGTGGCAAAGCATCTACCTTTGGAAGGAGTGTTGTTGTCTTCCCTGTTGAGAGAGTTGAACTGACCTTGCTAGCTTTGCTAAAAACCCTTATCGACATTATCAGGCATTGGTGGTCGGAGTTTACCCTCCAGACCAAGCTAATGGCAGCAGCCACTCTGGTTGTCTCATTGCTCATGAGTGGCTTGACCTTCTGGGCGGTGAATACGATTCAGCAGGATGCTAGGATGAACGACACTCGCTTTGGTCGTGATCTCGGTCTCTTGCTGGCTGCCAACGTTGAACCTCATGTTGCGGCAAATAATTTCGACGAACTAGCTCGCTTTTCCAGCCGCTTCTACACTAGCACCTCCAGTGTGCGTTACATTATCTATGCTGACGAGGATGGGGAAATAATCTTTGGTATTCCTTTCTCCGCAGCAGAAGTAAAGAATTCTTTAACCATTAAGCGTCGGATTGAGCTACCCGAGGGCGACGCCAAAAACTCTGATCAGCCCATGGCACGGCAGCACCTGACTCCTGATGGTCAAGTCACTGATGTGTTTGTTCCCTTAATTGACGAAAACAAATACTTAGGGGTTTTGGCTGTGGGCATTAACCCTAACCCTACGGTGGTGGTTTCTTCCAATTTAACAAGAAATGTTACCATTGCTGTGTTTATCTCGATCTGGGTGATGGTGATTTTAGGTGCAGTGGGGAACGCCTTGACTATCACTAAGCCCATTAAAGAACTACTAGTAGGGGTGAGAAATATTGCTGCTGGTAATTTCAAGCAGCGGATTGAGATGCCTTTGGGAGTAGAACTGAGGGAATTGGTGTCTAGCTTCAATGACATGGCAGAGCGTTTAGAACGCTATGAGGAGCAAAATATTGAAGAACTTACCGCAGAAAAAGCTAAGTTAGAGACTCTAGTTTCCACAATTGCCGATGGTGCTGTACTGATTGATACCAATTTTCAGGTAATGTTAGTCAACCCGACAGCACGGCGGATTTTTGGTTGGGAGGAGCAAGACATTGTCGGTAAAAATGTCCTATACCATCTCCCTGATGTGGTCACAATGGAACTAACACGACCGCTGTATCAAATGGCTACAGCGGATAAACAGACAGAAACAGAACGGGAATCCCGCGAAGGTGAAGAGTTTCGTATTACTCTGACCAAACCGGTCTCTCGCACCGTTCGCATTCTCCTAAGTAAGGTACTCAACCAATACCGGGAAAATATTAAGGGAATTGCTATCACTGTTCAGGATATCACCCGTGAGGTGGAGCTTAATCAGGCAAAAAGCAATTTCATCAGCAATGTTTCCCACGAACTCAGAACACCTCTATTTAACATTAAATCATTTATCGAAACCCTCCACGACTACGACGAAAAACTTAGCGAAGCTAAGCGCAAGGAGTTTCTTGACACGGCTAATCGGGAAACTGACCGACTAACCCGTCTAGTTAACGATGTCCTAGATTTATCACGGCTGGAATCTTGTCGAATTTATCAACTCGAACCCTTTGACATTGTTCGACCTATAGAGCAAACCCTGCGCACTTATCAGCTCAACGCTCGTGACCAAACTATTGAACTGGCTCAGGAGATTGAACCAGATTTACCACCAGTTATGGGTCACTACGATTTGTTGCTCCAAGTCTTGGCTAATTTAGTGGGCAACTCTTTGAAATTCACTGAGTCTGGTGGACGAGTGGTAATTCGTGCTTATCAATTAGAACCCGAACTCAATACCAAAGAAGGAAAAGACAGGGTGCGAATTGAAATCTCGGATACGGGAATTGGCATTGCTCCAGAAGACCAACAGGCGATTTTTGACCGATTTTTCCGGGTAGAAAACCGAGTTCATACCCTGGAAGGGACGGGATTGGGGCTTTCAATTGTCAGAAACATTATCGAAAGACATCATAGCCGAGTAAACTTAGTCAGTGAAGTGGGAGTTGGGACAACATTCTGGTTTGATTTAGAGGTGTGTGAAGAACAAAAAATTACGGTTAAAGAACATTTGCAAGTAGACACCTCACAGACCATACCAACCGACTCACCCGCTACTAGTAATCTGTCAATTTCGTAGCGCTTAGTACTATCATGTCTAGTCAATTAAATTTTGACGGAGTACTAGCTTGTAGGGTGGGCAAAAACAGTTTGTTTCTTTTGATTATTCTAAATAATATTACTTTGCCCACCCTACTTTAATTGGTATTTTTTTTACACGCAAGTCCCTTACCTCTTTTATTCAAAAGCACCTCAAGTAGCGTGCCCATAGCCCATAAGCTGATACGCGACACGCTGATAGCTGAATGCTTACGTCAATTCAATTTTGACGGAGTACTAGTTGACTTTAACTAGTGGCCATCAGGGCTAGCAAAAAGCTAGCAGCGATTAATACCAATAGACCTAGTAAGGCTGGGTTCCTTTGACCCCAAAGCCTGACGGATTCAAGTAAGCCACGCTGGGGATTATAAATCTGCTCAGGCTCTGAGGTACTTTCGGAACTATCCTCGTAAAGGGTACACTGCTTAGCATAGGGACGTTGGGGAAAGGTGCAGGTATCATCAGCATGATAGGTACAGGTTTCACACAAGGGGGTATTTCCTGTGGTTTGGTGTAAGGTAATCCCCGGATGACCATAGGCTTTAAGGATTGCTCCACAATGGGGACAGGTAATCACCTTGCTATTGATAGGTTGATGGCATTTGGGACAATTGATCATTAGTCATTAGTCATTTCTCAATAGTCATTTCTTAATCTTAACTGTCTTGCACATCCAGCTGATTTCCCTTCTTTGCCTCTTTAGCGTTTAACAAAACTCGCGGAATTCCCCACCCTCTTCCAGGGTGTTGAAGTTACCGTAAGTAGAGTGGAGCCTTTATGGTTGGTCGGCTATGGGAAAAAGGGTTAAAACTGTTTGATTAAGGCTCCACTCTACTAAGGCGCGCGTCTCTAGGATGGATAGCGAGACAGAAAATTTATTTTATCCCTTGACACCTTACTGTGAAATACATATAATATTAAGCATGGTCGAGTTTGAAGTTACCGTAAGAATAAAGAAGCCTTAATCACAAAGATTTAACCCTTTTATGCATAGCCGACTAACCATAAAGGCTTCTTTATTCTAAGGTTTCATCTCCAACAAGTTTGAGTGCAATGAAACATAAAGCCGTCAAAGTTAGAATTTATCCCACACAAGAGCAAATTCAAGTGTTAGCTCAGCATTTTGGATGCGCTCGTTGGTGGTGGAACTATGCTTTGAATCAGTGCATAGAAACCTACAAAGAAACTGGCAAGGGGCTAAAACAATCTGCACTCAACTCTATGTTGCCAAAGCTCAAAAAACAAAAAGAGACTGAATGGCTAAAAGATTGTTACTCTCAGGTTTTGCAATCCGTGAGTCTCAATCTTAGTCGTGCATATCAAAATTTCTTTGAGGGTAGGGCTGAATATCCTAGGTTCAAATCATATCATCATCGCCAATCAATTCAGTATCCCCAGAACGTAAAACAAGTTGGCAACTACTTGAAGTTCCCTGGAAGATTAGGCATTATCAAAGCAATAATCCATCGACCACTAGATGGAGAAATGAAAACTGTAACCGTTAGCAAGACTCCATCTGGAAAATATTATGCTTCTGTGTTAATGGAATATGAGCCGGATGATTTGCAGCCTTCCACAAAAGGAAATGTGATCGGAATTGATTTGGGTATTAAGGATTTTGCTATTACCTACGATGGCGAAAAAACTTCCAAGTTTGGGAATCCAAAGCACTTAGCCAAGTCCGAAAAGAAACTGACTAAAAAACAGCGTATCGCTGCCCGAAAGAAAAAAGGCAGCAATGGACGCAAAAAGGCCAGAAAGATTGTAGCTAAGGTATACGAACAGATTGGAAATGTCCGCCAAGACTACCTGCATAAACTATA
>NZ_JAAHGN010000252.1:0-8046 GCF_010672485.1 Moorena sp. SIO2C4
CTTCAACCTTCAACCTTCAACCTTCAACCTTCAACCTTCAACCTTCAACCTTCAACCTTCAACCTTCAACCTTCAACCTTCAACCTTCAACCTTCAACCTTCAACCTTCAACCTTCAACCTTCAACCCACCTTCAACTTTCAACTTTCAACTTTCAACTTTCAACTTTCAACTTTCAACTTTCAACCTTGGCCTTTCGGCCACGCTACGGGAACAACCTTCAATATTTCTTACAAACTTTAAATTAAAGACATTTATAGGTAACTTCCATGCTGTTACGTCCAGGTTATATTTTGTCAATTCTCATGGTTACCCTGACTGGCTGCACTGCTGTAGCTAATTCCAACCCTGTAACCTCTCAATTGATTCCCAGCCCCGAGGGTCAACAACACCCAAAATCGAGTAGGCATAGTAGGTTAATGAGGCAACTCAATCTTAACCAGGTGCAAAGGCAGCAGCTGAAAGCCATTAAGCTGGAGTATGAAGAATCCATTATAGATCTTCGCCAGCAAGTGAGTCAAGCGAAGCATAAATTAGGTGAGTTGATGGTGGGTACAGCTGACACACAAACTATCCGCACTCAATACCAACAGGTTCAAATATTGAACCAGCAGCTAGGAGAGTTACACCTTGAGAGTATGTTGCAGATGCGAGAGGTGATGACTCCTGAACAACGCATCGAGTTTGCTCAATTCATGAGACAGCGCCGCAACCAAAACCCTCTATCCGATTAGGGAGAACCACAAAGGACAAGGATTTTGAAATTTATTTATCTACACGGTTTTGCCTCTAGCCCTGAGTCAGCCAAGGCGGTGTATCTACAGCAAGGGTTTGCTAGCCTAAATGTCTTTCTAACAATTCCTGACCTTAATCAAGATGATTTTAATCATTTAACCATAAGTCGCCAGATTAGTCAAGTGGCAGCATTACTGCCCTTAGATGGAACACCAGTCACGTTAATCGGCTCTAGTTTGGGTGCTTTTACCGCTGCACACTTAGCACAAAACAATCCACAAATCAAAAGATTGGTTCTACTAGCACCAGCATTTGGCTTCCTTGGCCATTGGTTGCCCAAATTAGAAGCAGAACAGCTCTATCAGTGGCGGAACGAGGGATATTTAGATATTTATCATTACCGAGAAAAGTGCTCGCTGCCCTTACACTACCAGTTTGTAGAAGATGCCCGTAATTATGAGGGTTTGGAGCTAGGGCGACAAGTACCTACCCTGATTCTACATGGGTGCGATGATGAGGTGATTCCTATCATGGCGAGTCGTGATTATGCCAGTACCCGCCCTTGGGTGCAATTGGTTGAATTGGAGAGCGATGCTCCTTTGGAGCCGCTACGCGAACACGGTTTGCGGGACGTGATGGCGTTGATTTGGGCAGCAGTTCGGGAATTTTGTGATATTTAGGGTTGAGGGTTAGTCGGTTGTTCGCCTTTGGCGTCCCTTGTCGGGTAGGTTAGTCGGTTCAGGGGTGAGCTACTCCAACCCAACACTAACTCCAAACCAACCCAACACCAACCAACCAATTCCCCCTAACCCTAATAACACCGGAGTCAACCAATTCCCCCAGCGCACATACAACGTCTGAGTTTGTCGTCGATAAATCGTATCTGCGTGCAACTCATAGGTATTAATCCCCGATAGCCATACTGTTTTGCCATGGGGGTCTACAATACCGGAATAGCCGGTATTGGTTGCTCTAACTGTCCACCTATCTGTTTCAATGGAGCGCATTACATCTTGAGCATGGTGCTGGGCAGGCATACTATTACTGTAATGGGCATTATTTGATGCAGTGATAATAAACTGCCCACCAGCGGCAGCTTGATAGCGGAAGTGCTCGGAAAAAGCTGACTCATAACAAATTCCTACCACTGCTTGACCAAAGGGTGTTTCTAATAATTGGTCAGGCTTACCTGCTGCTAAGTGAGAATCAAGAGGGGATAGTCGGTCAATTAAACGTCCTAGGAATTCTTCAAAAGGAATATATTCTCCTAAGGGCACTAATTTGACCTTATCGTAACGGCTGAAGGTCTCACCAGTACCGGTGACAGTAAACAAACTATTGGTAAGGCTACGCCCGATTTGCCCATAGCCTCCTACCCAAACTAATACCCCTTTATCTAATATTGCTGAGTAGAAAGAACTACGAGTGCGAACCTGTTCTTCCCAAAGAAAAGGTAAGGCAGTTTCAGGAGTTAGCACTGCGTCTACCTTTTGATCTGCCAATGTCTGGTATCCAGTAGTGTAACCTTTTATAGCACGCTGCCATCCAGCGGAGTAAAGTTTAATTTCATTGGGGATGTTTCCTTGAATAATACCGACTTTAATAGCAGAATCATTTGATTGCTCAATCGGTTTACTATACAGTAACCATCCCAGCAGATGTAAGCTGATTAATAATCCGATCGCTATACCCAAAAGGGTTGAATGTTGGAGGTTTTTAGGAGTCGAATATTGTTCGCCCTTGGCGTTACCGTAGGGTAGGTTGTTGTGATCACTTTCAACGTTCAACCTGCCAACGTTCAACCTGCTAACTTTAAAACTACTAACCTTTAATGCGCTTTCAGCTATTAAACCATTGACGGCGACAATAGCTGCTGTAACTGTTATTGGACCGGATAATTGACCGAGGTGCAAAATTATCAGGTTATGGGGACTTTGGGTATAGGATAAGGAAGACCAGTACAGGGGACTCATACTCCGCAGGGTTTCTATGCCACACCACAAGCCTGTACCGATTAGAACCCGCAAGCAGGAGGTTAAAAGAACATAGTTTTGAGTGGGGGTAGGGAGATTTAGATCACGATTTAGATCAGGATTTAGATCACGTTGTTGTGTAGCTTTGGTGGATGGGAATTTACAGCGGTTTTCAGATGAATTGACCTCACTACCTTTAGCTGCAAGCCCCCTAAATCCCCCAATTCTGGGGGACTTTAACTCAATTTCCCCCTCCAGTGCGCTTTCCGTTGGCGAATTAAATTCGCCACGGGTCGCACCGCAAAGTTGGGGGGCTAGGGGGGCGAAACTTGCTGTAATTGATTGAGTTATAGAGATTCCTATGGCCCAGACAGCTACTAGGAGTGCTCCCCACAGGGTAATGAATATCCAGCAGAATAATGCGATCGCAATACTAGCTAGCCATGGTACCCCCATCCAGTCCATCGGGTGAATACCAGTAATCCAAGATAGAGCTAAGCCATGATAACCGATACCCCAGATCAGACCAGATAAAGCATTGCCACGAATACTCTGACCCCTGACTACTATGAACCATAGAGGCACTAGGGCAATCCACGCTAGGGGCCAAGCTTCTGTTGGTGATGGTGTCAGTCCCATCAGGATGCCACCGATTAATGGTAATAGTAAACGATGTATAGACAAAATGAACTATATAAATAAAATCTCAAGTTGGCGCACCACCTGCTACACGATACAAGGTTGTGTAGTAATGCACTAGACCACTACCCACTGCTATAGCGTAGAGCAGAGTTACTAAAACAGCTACCTGACGTTGCCAACGCCAAACTTTCATCAAGCCTGCTGCTAGAAGAATTAAGAAATAGGGGGATACAATTAGTAGATAGCGAGCTTTCCATATGGAACTGGAAACATAGGATATCAATAAGATAGATCCGGCAGGTAATAATGCCCACACTTTAATCCACCAGAGTTTTGTTGAGGGGTGCCTGCTCAATAGAGCGATCGCAAGCAAGCCGATTGCCATGGCTGTATATGCCATGTAATATAGCAAAGGTACAAGATTTGACGTTAACACATGCTCTACAAGCCAGTCCATGATAGACTGCTGATTGAGCTGTTTCATCAGGTCGTTGGCACTGATGCCTGACCCTAGTAAGTGTCTCAATGGCCAAAAAGCTGTCAAGTGGGTGACTTCAGAGATAATTAAGATAATGTTGGGTTTTGGGTACTGTGTAACCCAACCTTTGAGGAATTTAGTGGAAGACTCATTAACTGCTGATACCAAAGGAAGCCAACAACTCCCAATCAGCAGCAGCCTGATCCCAAAGGCAAATAATCGGCGCTTGTGATTACGGAACTGCCATCCAATTAATACCAGATCTGGCACAAACAAGGTCACACTAACGGGAGTAGTCACCAGGGCTAGAAACCTGGCCACAGCCCACCAGTTGATGGCAGCAAACCTGGGATTTTCAAGGGCATGAACTAGAGCTAAGGTACCCCCTAAACTTAAGAAGGGGATGAGGGTGTACATCCTTACCTCTTGGGCATGGTTGATAAACAGAGGCGAGAGGGTTAGTAAGAGGGCGGCAATCAAGCCAACTGGCTTTCCAGCTAAGCGACGACCCAGCAGGTAGATTAGGAAGATACTGCCTAGTCCAAAAATTACAGATAGCCCACGCAACCAAACGGTGCTAGTGCTAAACTGCATCCAAATGTGGAGAATCATGAAATAAAAGGGACGTGTCAGATTCTTCGGAGGCAGTGATATCCCACTCTGGGTTTTGTTAATGCTAAATAGCTCATCGTACCATAAGCTCTCTGTGCCGAGTTGATAGAGGTACAACCCAGTAGCGACTAGTAAAATTAAGCCGATCGGCATCCACTTCTGGAGCAAATTGGCTCTTATTCCAAGTGCTGGTGTATTCAGTTTCATGGTGATGGACAGTTAATTCAAATTAGTTAAGTAGTATGATTTCACTAATATTAGTTAATTAAAATTAGGGATTGTGAGCGCAATCCTAGTATTCTGTGAATTTAGTTTTGAGCATTAGGGGAAATAGCAATCCGTGTAGGAATTGAGATAATTTTGATGCCATATTCCCTACTCCCTGTTCCGGTGATCCGCTGTTCCCTTTGCTAAAGTGTTAGGTTTTCCTATTTAATCCCTAGGGCTATCCGGTCTAATGCTTAATAGCAATTAAAAGTAATTAAAACTAATAGTAGAGGATTTTCCAGTTTCTAGGACCAAAACCCAAAATCTTTATCAGATATTTAAATAAATCTCTGATCTTTATCGAATATTTATTTTTACCGAGTGATCAACGGCCTAATTTTTCCCTTGCCTGCTGACGCAGATTCTTAGCATTGGGGTGATTCGGCTGGATTTGAAGTGCTTTTTCCATCGAATCGATCGCTTGATCGTATTCACGTTTGGCCCATAAGGCTGCCCCTTTATTACTCCAAGCATCCGCAGAATTAGGATTGAGTTTAATTGCCCGATTATATGCTTCTATGGCCTCCCTGTAGCGACCGAGTTTATGGAGGGCTACTCCTCGGTTAATCCAGGCGTCAGCAAAATCGGGCTTGATTGCGATCGCTTTCTCGTATAAAGTTAGCGCTAGAGTTATGGCGGTTGGGGTATTTTGGGATTCGATAGCTGCACCTTTACTCCACAATGCTTCGGGGTAGTCAGGTTTAAGGGCAAGGGCTTGATCGCAGGCAGCCAGTCCTTCTTGAGTACGGCCCAAGGAATTCAAGCTATAGCAACGACCCCAATGAGCTTCTGCTAAATTTGAGTCCTTTGCGTTCGCGTAGCGTGGCCATAGGCCAATCGCTTTTTCGTAAGTCATCAGTGCTTGCTGGTACTTTCCTGCTTGCCGCAAGCTATCCCCTTGGCTGTTTAATTCTGTTGCAGTTGGTTGTGTTTCCTTTGGTTGTGTTTCCGGGTCGGATGCCGATTTTGCAGCTGATTCGGTATCCGATTCGGGAATAGTTTTTTGGACTGAGCTGGTAGTAGTAATTTCAGGGGTGTTGCTAACTACGGCTGGAGTTGCAGGTTTTGACTCAGAGGTGGTGGTCGAGGTTTCCGCAACGGTATCGCTAATGTTGTCAGTTTGAGTGACAGGTTTGGGAACTAGAAAAGTCTTAGTACCGATCACAGCAATACTGATACCCATCCCTGCTAACACAGTAATCATCAACCAAGGCTTCATTAACCATCTTGGGATGATCTCTGATCTGGCCTGGGTTTGTGCTGATGTTGCTGAAACAGAAACAGTCTCTTCCGGAACTGTAGCAGACATAGCTATTGTTGGTGCAGCAGTTAGCCTCTGAACTGCTGCCAACGCTTCTACTGCGGTCGGATAGCGGTCACGGAAATCATAGCGCACCATACAGTCCAGGATATCCGCTAATTCTGAGTTAACTTGGATGTTAACTTGGACGCGATCGCGCCAGTTGATTTCCCCTGTTTCGGAGTTTTCTTTCAGGAACTTGGGATGAATTCCGGTTAATGCCTGGATACCTACCATACCCACCGCATAGATATCGCTGCTAAAACGGGGATTGCCACCGAACTGTTCTTTGGGGGTGTAGCCATGACTGCCAATAGCAATGGTTTTGGTTTGCCCGGTTTCGGGATCGATAATCTGGGTGCTAGCTTGCTTAACTGCCCCAAAATCAATCATGACAACTCTACCATCCTTGCGGCGGCGGATTAGGTTTGGGGGTTTGATATCACGATGGATCACACGTTGCTCATGGACAAATACTAGGACTTGTAGAATGTCTTGCAACAGAGCAATAACTCGATTTGATTCCCAAGGCTGACTGATTTCTTGGTTGAGGGGTTGTCCATCAATAAATTCTTGCGCCAGATAAAACTCGTGATTTTCCTCAAAGTGCGCCAGCAACTGGGGAATCTGATCGTGGTTACCCAGCTGGTAGAGGACTTGGGCTTCTCGCTCAAATAGGCGTTTGGAAATTTCCAAACACTCAGGATCCGTCACCTGGGGTTTTAGCTGTTTAATCACACATTGGGGAGTTCCTGGCAAGTGCAAGTCCTGTGCCAGAAACGTTTGACCAAAGCCACCTGCTCCCAGCTTGCTGATGATTTTGTAGCGACCGCCTAAGGGGTTTGCGGAATTTATCGGTTGATTGTTCATGGTTGAGGTTTGATTCTACTCGCTATCCCAGAAGTCGCTACAGGTTTACAGGTTCAATAAGCCGGAGTTTAATTTTAATTTTAAGCAATCAGCTATCAGCTATCAGCTATCAGCTAATGCGCTACGGGGAAAGTCC
The DNA here is from genome assembly GCF_010672485.1 of Moorena sp. SIO2C4. Taxonomy (NCBI): domain Bacteria; kingdom Bacillati; phylum Cyanobacteriota; class Cyanophyceae; order Coleofasciculales; family Coleofasciculaceae; genus Moorena; species Moorena sp. SIO2C4. The sequence goes on from NZ_JAAHGN010000252.1 coordinate 7,013, forward strand.
CAGCGTCGAAGCCTGTGCCACGCTACTAGATCGGTGCTTTTGAATAAAATAAGCTGACGACTGACCGCTGACGGCTGAATGCTGACGTTTAGTTCATTTATTAATTTTAACCGTATACACCCAGTCTTTGTATTTTGGTTCCCGATTTTCGGTAATTGCTGCTAGGGTATCCTTGAGCTTTTCAGTTATTGGTCTGTTTGGAGATAAGTGATAGTTTTCGATTCGTTTAACTGGAGTGATCTTTGCCGCTGTTCCACTCAGAAATACTTCATCGGCAATAAATAGTTCGGATTTATCCACTGGTCGTTGTCTAGTTGGCAAGCCCATGTCTTTAGCAAGGGTTAGAATACTATCCCGAGTAATTCCTTCCAGGATATCCTGGTCGAATCCAGGGGTAATCAACTGCCCATTTCTGACCAGAAAGATATTCATCCCAGAAGCTTCCGATACTTTTCCCTCAGAATTCATCATAATGGCTTCATCAAAGCCAGACTCTACTGCTTCGCTTTTCGCCAAGGAAGAGGTAATATAAGCTCCACTAATTTTACCTCTCAAGGGTAAACTTTGGTCTTGTTGTCGATACCATGAACTAATCCGACAGCTAACTCCCTCAGGAGATAAATAATCTCCTAATTCTAATCCATAAACAAAAAAGTCTTTTTCAATATTATGCAGTCTCGGGGAAATTCCTAAATCTGAGGTATAGACAAAAGGGCGGATATAAAACGATGTAGTTGGTTTATTTTGTTTGATAAACTCAACGATAATAGTCTCGATTTTATCAGGAGGTAAATTGTAGTGTAATAACCGGGCACTATTACTTAGGCGTTGGCAATGGCGGTCTAACCGAAACAGTAAACATTGCTGTGGGTTTTCTGGGTCAGGGAGACAGCGTAATCCGCCAAAAGCTCCCGTGCCGTAGTGCAAGGCATGGGTAGCAATGGAAATTTTGGCGTCAGCGAAAGGGACAAACTTGTTCTGAAAGTAAGCAATGGGCAAAAAATCAGGCATAGTTAAAATCAGTGCTTCAAGAT
>NZ_JAAHGN010000253.1:0-8016 GCF_010672485.1 Moorena sp. SIO2C4
TTTATTTTTATGTGGTCATGGGTAAAGTATCATGCATCGTATGGGTGAGTGTGCTGGCTCTGCTTATATGAGGCTGTCAACCGGGGAGAAAGGCTGATCAAGTGGAGCCGACTACCCCTAAACCTACTCCGGTGGCTTCCCCGGATAGCACCAAACCTTCTCCTCCTGTAGCTGAATTTGCTCCTAAATCCCCGGAAAAACCGGAGCAGGAAAAGGTAATACCAATACCACCGTTGATCACAACCTTGCCAAGCAATGAAGTAAGAAATCGGATTGATAAGGGACGTCTTGACCCGTTTGCAGCAATTTCAGTGCAACCAGAGGTGGAGATTTTGCCCAATCCTGGCAGACCAAGTAGTTCCCCTACGAGGGTACAGCCTCTGATTCCTACACCACCAAGACCGGCTTTGCGTCCGCGTCCTGGGACAGGAAGTAGTGTAGCGGTAAAACCCACCAGCCCCTCAAGAGCTAGCAGGCCGACCAGCCCTTCAAGAGCTAGCAGGCCGACCAGCCCTTCAAGAGCTAGCAGGCCGACCAGCCCTTCAAGAGCTAGCAAGCCCGACCGTAAGGCTCCAAGCTCATCAATCCCTAGAAAGTCTCCTGGCTCATCAAGAGGAAATGTTTTGCCACGGCCCCAGAAAACTCAGCCTACACAGACGAGCAAAGCTAAGCCTGGTTCAATACCAGACAATAGCTCTGTTGTCAAGGATGGTATCCCCCCTATCCCTCCTGAATTTGATCTGCAACTGCCAATCCTACCAGAACCAGAACTGGCATATAAGATCAGTGTCACAGGGGTAGTTGACAATGGTAGGGGTGTCTATTACGCTATCCTAGATGTCCCTAATGAGCCTAGTCGTAGCGTTCAAGCTGGACAGTTTCTATTAGGTGGACAAGTGCTAGTCAAGCGGATTGAAATGTATAGAGGCTTAGATCCAGTGGTGATTCTGGAAGAAAACGGTGTTGAAGTCTCTAGACGAGTTGGAGAAACCTCAACATCAGCTTCTTGAGGTAACCTTAGGGCACGGTGTTAGGTGTTAGGTAAGCATTCAGCTATCAGCCGTCAGCCATCAGCCATTCCCGTACCGTGGCCCAAAAGCCTTTGGCCTTGGCTGACGCTACTAATTGTGCTGATTTTATGAAAAAGTATTAGTAGCGTACGCTATGGGCATAAACTGTTGCAGTAGCGTTGCCACAGACCTTTGGCTGATAGCTGATACGCGACACGCTGATAGCTAAAGGTGTTAGAAATTGGGTTAATGGTTCTGCTACTTAATCCCTAATACAAGGTACCCTAGGATCATGGAGCAGTGTAAACTATTGCGTTATCAAATTAGTTGTCCTGGTTTACCCTTGGCAGTATATCGAGAGGTAGCTGCCCATTTACGGCAAGTGACAGGGGTAGACGCTGATTTACTACCCCAAACATCCCAGCAGTTTGATTACAATCAGAGCCAAGTTGGTGGATTGTGGATTGAGTATGCCGAGACTGCTGATAAATTAGAAACAGAACGGGTCAAGCAAATTTTGTCCTATTATCAAAATCGCTATGGTGCCTGGGAAGAAGACACTTCCGATGGTGGACAGCAGCTCACATGATGGGGAAGCAAAAGGTTAATGGGTTTAATCCAGGCTTTACGAGGAACACGGGATATCCTGCCAGACGAAGTGGGATATTGGCAGCAAGTAGAAGCGATCGCACAACAGATTCTCAATAGAGCGGCTTATCGAGAAATTCGTCCTCCCATTTTTGAGCGCACTGAACTGTTTGAACGGGGGATTGGGGAAGCTACTGATGTGGTGGGGAAGGAAATGTATACCTTCAACGACCGGGCAACCCCTCCTCGTTCGGTGACACTACGTCCAGAAGGGACAGCGGGAGTAGTGCGAGCTTATATTCAAAATAGCCTCTATGCTGCTGGTGGAGTACAACGGCTCTGGTATACCGGTCCGATGTTTCGCTATGAAAATCCCCAAGCTGGACGACAGCGACAGTTTCATCAATTGGGGGTAGAGGTGATTGGTTCTCGTGATCCGAGGGCAGATGCAGAAGTAATTGCGATCGCAATCGATATCCTAAATACCTTGGGTCTAGTTAACCTGAAACTTGACCTGAATTCTGTCGGTAGTACCGAAGACCGTCAACAGTATCGACAGGCTCTGGTAGATTACCTCACTCCTTACAAAGATGAGTTGGACGAAGATTCTCAAGACCGTTTAACTCGCAATCCCCTCAGGATTTTAGATAGTAAAGACAAACGTACTCAAGAGATTGCTCAGGATGCTCCGAGCATTTTAGACTACCTCAGTTCAGAGTCCCAAAGTCATTTTGATCAGGTAAAGCAGTTGTTGCAGGATAATGGGATTAGTTACCAGCTCAATCCTCGCTTGGTGCGGGGGTTGGATTACTACACCCACACTGCCTTTGAAATTATCTCTGATGACTTAGGCGCTCAAGCAACAGTTTGTGGTGGTGGTCGCTATGACGGATTAGTCCATGAATTGGGGGGAAATAAAACTCCAGCCGTTGGTTGGGCCATTGGTTTGGAGCGTTTAGTGATTTTGCTGCAACAACTGCAAGCATCACCAACCCTAGCGCTAGATTTTTATCTAGTATCCAGAGGTGAAGTAGCTCAAGCTCAAGGGTTGAAACTGGCTCAACAACTGCGCCAAGCTGGGTTGGCTGTAGAACTGGACTTGAGTGGAAGTGCTTTTGGTAAACAGTTTAAGCGAGCTGACCGCAGTGGTGCGGTGGCTTGTTTAGTGATCGGAGATGCTGAAGCTCAGAGCAACACAGTGAATTTGAAATGGCTGGCCTCTGGGGAACAAGAAACTATGACCCAAGCTGATTTATTGGATAAAACTGACCAGTTAAAAGGGCAGATAGAACAATTGCGTTGAGTGTTGAGTGTTGAGTGTTGAGTTGCTTAGGGTGCGTTAGGGGGGCCTTCATATTTCGCCTCGTAGCCAGGGTGAGGTTGTTGCCCGTAACGCACCTTCGTATGGGTAGGGTGTGTTAGGGGGGCCTTGATATTTGGCCTCGTAGCCAGGGTGAGGTTGTTGCCCGTAACGCACCACTGCTGGGTCAAACTGTTAGGAGATGCACCCTTGACTATTCAGTGTTAACACTCAATAACCTCCTATTATTTCGTAGTTAAATATCAATGGTTTGAGATAAGTCTGGGTATGCTTAGGTTATAAAGAAATGGGTTATCATCCTGAGGATGCTGCGCTACCATTTCACCTATAGAGTTCCCCAGCTGCTGCTATGCTACCAATACCTGATTACTTAATTGCCCTGACTGTAGTACTGGTGGTAATCCCATCAGTATTCGTAATTTTACTACGTTTTGCTCTCCATACCCATCTTTTATCCCTAGGGAAGCGAGTAAGAAGACTAATCCATGGACAGCCTCGTGGGAAAAAACCCAGAATTGTAGAGGAGCTAGAAAGACGGTTCTCAGATGCTAGCCGACATTTAGAGCAGGTCAATACAGGCGCATTAATTGACCAAGCCTACAGCCACGAGAAAGTTGTTGGCATCTCTTGTGACCAAATTGATTACATTGGTCGGATTATGCCTAGCTTACTGTTATCCTTTGGCTTACTAGGTACCTTTATCGGCATCACCATCAATTTGTTAGCACTGAGTCAAACAATCAGTCAGTCTGATGCTACCGATATCAATACTTTAGTTAACCAATTACAGCAACCCCTAGAAGGGATGGGGATTGCTTTTACCACTAGCTTAACTGCGATCTTTTTTAGTGCTGTCTTAACCGTAGTTAATGTCGCCTTCAATACAGGGCTAGCCAAAAATAATCTAATTAGTTACTTAGAAGACTACTTGGATAATATTTATCAGCCGACTTTAGTAGGGCAAACACGCCTGGATGTATTGGTTCAGGGGATGTCCAATATCTTTGACAACTTTTTGGCGAAATTTGGTCAGACTGTTCGAGAAGCAGTGGAATCCTCACTACGAGAAAAAGTTCAAGAAATTGCTGATGCTAACACTCAAGTGCTTAAAATAGCAGAAAATTCTTACAATAGATTCTTCCAAGCTGCTAGTACTATCGCCAGAAGTGCTGAGGAATTTCAGTTAGCTGCTGCTCAATTTACCCAAGTGGCTCAAACCTTCGAGCATAGCCAGTTTCCTCAAAAATTATCTAAGGCTACAGTAGATTTAACTAGAACCCAAAGCAGTTTCTCTGAGTCAGCCAGTATGCTATCCCAATCAGTCCAAGCTATGGGAGTAGCAATGGCTGAACTTCAACTTCATGGGGTTAAGTTGGTAAAATTGGCAGAAGAAATCAGTGCCCTCAGACAATCTTCTATAGATGTAGTGAAGCAGCATCATCACAGTCAACAAGCCTTAGGGAAGATTATCCCCCAACTTCAGCAAGGAGCACAGGGATTTCAGTCAGCGATCGCTAGGCTTGATCAATTAGAGCAACGGATTGTTTCTCGAAGCGATAGCTTGAGTGACGTTCAGGCTGAATTGGCTAAGTTAGTGTCAAATGTGAAAAGCTATACCGAAGGAGTAAGTCTGGGCATTCAGGCTTTAGGCGATCGCCTTGATCAAAGTCTTACTCAGCAAGCTAATACTGACCAGCATAATTATGAAATTATGCGACACAATCTTGAAAAAGTTGTCAATCATCTCAATAACACTAATCAGGAAATTGCTAAGATTAGCAAAAAAATGATTGAGTCCAATCAAGTCGATGGTTCAACTCGCATAACCCAAGATATGACTGTAGGAGAGCTAGTCAGGCGTTTGAGCAGTGAACGATAAACCTGGCAAATGACAAATAATCACGTAAGCTATCAGCTATCAGCTATCAGCTTTGTGGCACAGGCTTCGACGCTGGAACCTAACTCAAATTAAACGAATGCTTAGCTCTTTTCTTGATGCAAAGCGCGAGTGGGTAGGGGCTGCATCGCTTATTCAAAAGCACCATTAGTAGCGTGCGCTATGGGCATAAGCTGACGGCTGACGGCTGACGGCTGAATACTTACATAATAACTATAAAATTGACAGGAAATTGATAAAATGCGTCGTTCACGAAATAATGATTGGAATGAAGAGATAAATCTCTGGCCAGCCTTTACAGACTTAATGTCTAATGCCTTCATGATCCTGATCTTATTTTTGTTGCTGTCTATTTTGAAGTCTGTGCTGGCACAAACTGCCTTGGAATCAACCATTGATGATCTCACCAGAAGTGAAGATGAAGTGGTGCAATTAGCAAGGGAGAATGCGGAATTACGAGCTAAGGCAGTTCGGGTTGATCAACTTGAGCGTGGCGTAGCGATTTGGAGAGCTAGGGCAAAGCGCTCAACTGACCGCCAAAAGGCACTAGAACAGCAGGTTAGGGCTTTGCAGGTACAGATTGCTGCAGCACCAAAACCACCAGATACACCTCCAATTATTGTAATCAAAGATCAGGGGGCTTACCGATTTGATTCCGGCAGTGCGGAAATTCCCTCAGCGATGAAAGACTATATTCGGCAGCAAATTGTCCCTGCGATTGAAAGCAATGCCAAGGACTATGAAATTAATGTAGTAGAACTGATTGGTCACACCGATGGTCAACCTAATCTTGGTGCTGGCAATATCGACCAGACCATTGGGAATGTAGTTAATAAAAATTCCTCTATCAGTCAACTTAGACCAGGATCTAATGCTGATTTAGGACTGATGCGAGCTTTGGCAGTTGTGCAATTACTCCGTGAGATTCAATCTAAGGAAGGGCGGCTGAAGGGGTTGCAATTTCGGGCTTATTCTGCAGCCCAGTTAATTTTACCTAATGGAAAAATTGCTCCGATTAGTTTAAAGGATGATCAAACTAGGCGCAGGATTGAAATTCGCTTTACTCGTCTCGGTAAGGTAACAAATGTTCAATAGCTGAAGAGGACATAATCTCGCTAATCTGGTAAGGAAAGATGCGTCAGCTGTTAGCCGTCAGCTGTCAGCCCTCAGCTGTCAGCTGAATGGTTACAAAGATGGTAGTCAGGAAGTTTGCGATCGCAAACTCCATGATTAGGCTTTCTATGGTGAACAAGGAATAATCGCCATGACCTATGTCGTAGATAAACAAACAGACCAACGGCTAGTCCACTCCGGGGTAAGTTGGCATAACTTCAAATCAATTCAAGCGGGGTTCGTCAACTCCCCAGGAATTCGACTGTTCTACTACAGGGGTGAGGTAGAAATATTGGCAGTTTCCCAAGACCATGAAGTCTTCAGTGGTGTCATAGCACTGTTGCTGGGTACTTATTTTGTTGAAAAACAAATTGAGTTCACTCCAACCGGTAGCTTTACCCAAGAGAAGGAAGGGGAAGCATCTGCACAAGCAGACCAATCTTACCTAATTGGTAGAGCGTCAGGAGTGATTGCAGACCTCTCTATTGAAGTTGTCTTTACCAGTGGTAATCAGAGCAAACTAAGTCGTTACCAATCATTAGGAGTACCCGAAGTTTGGTTTTGGGAGGATGGTGTATTTGCTTTGTATCACTTGCGCTTTGATGGTTACGAAAAAATTTCCCAGAGTGAAGTCTTGCCAGATTTGGATATTGACTTATTGTCTCGGTGTCTGATGATGGCTTCCAAAGTTGAAGCTATTAGGCACTTCAGACAAGCTATCTCTGAGGCTTAGAAAAATCCTTAAGATTAGTCGAGTAGGGTGCCTTAGGGGAGCCTTCATGTTCCTCCTCGTAGCCAGAATTGGGACAGCCCGCCCCGTTCCACCCACGGGCAAGATGCCCGTTCCACCCACCGGATCAAACAGCATGCATTGAGATTTACCCCCTACGGTTTTATAGCATTTGTATTTGAGATGTAAACTGAAAATGTCTTTTTTGAGTTTCCTATAAAACTCTGGAGCTCTTTTCCCTGTTGCTTTTTGCCTCTTGCTTCTTGTCTTTTTCGACAATCTATAATTTTACAACTCGTTTGAAAACGCTATTATCTATTTTAATTCAGCAATGCCTTAAATTTATACCCAATAAATATTAAGTAATTTTAAGTTTTTTAAAAACATCTTATTCTTATTGATTATTAAGAATAATCAATAAGAATAAGATGTTATAAAATTAGTTAACAAGAGATAAGGAGGAATCACGATGTTAAATAAATTAAGCATTTTATCTGTTGCAACTATTGTAAGTATGACCCTAAACCAAGGATTAGCTAATGCAATAAGCGCAAATGGAGGTAGTACAGGTTGGCATTCCGTTAGTAGTGGGAGTGAGACAAGCTGTAACAAGAAAGGTATAGAAAAAATGAATATTCTTGTAAATGGAGGAGAAATCGAAAAAACTGAATTTCACCCATGGCGCTATAAAAGAGGAAATAACGTTATTTTTAATCTTGTATGTGCTCCCAAAGGTGATTATGTCAGGGTAGATGTTATTTGTGTGAATCCTTGTGACCGGAACACTTATCGTATTCGCACTGTAATAGATGAACTGATGAATTGGTAAATTCTAGCTTTCGAATCAGCAACACTTTAGGCAGGCGATCTCTGAGGCTTAGAAGAATCCTTAACGTCAGCATTCAGCGGTCAGCGGTCAGTCGTCAGCCCTGAGCCATTCCCGTAACATGGGTACAAGCCTTCGGTTCATAGCTGATAGCTGATAGCTGAATGCTTACTTCTTAAGATTAGCCCTAAAATTTAGTATCAACAAGCACATCTTAAAGGTTAATTTTGTGGTATTGCTTTCTTATCCCCTTAAACAGAGTAGATGTCAGTCACTCTGTCGAATCCGGTGGTTGACAAATCCCGAGGGTGGGGATAAGCAAAATACTCGACTTAAAGTGTAAGCTAATTGGAAAAGCAATCAAGTCCATTAGCAGGTCTTTGGGTCATAGATATCGACAATGGCTAAGAAGTACTGGGAATTTCTACTACAGAAAGAGGGGGAGCGCTCCTGGAAGCCAATCAAGTCTTCTGAGATGGAGATAGAATCCGGTCGGTATCGGATAGTGGCTCGTTCCAACCGGCCCAATAC
>NZ_JAAHGN010000254.1:0-8008 GCF_010672485.1 Moorena sp. SIO2C4
GTCCCGTCTTGAGGGTTCCCCCCATCTCCCCACACTCCCCACACTCCCGATTCCCGATTCCCGATTCCCGATTCCCGACTCCCGACTCCCGATTCCCGATTCCCGATTCCCGATTCCCGATTCCCTATTTGACAATTCTTAAAGTTTATATTTACTGCTTCTGTAATTTTTCAAATTCAATCAGCCTAATCGATAACAGAGTTTCCGCCAGCATCCGTTGAAATGCATAATACCAACCATGCCAACCATCGAAAATTCCGCCCTTAAGAATCAGACAGTAAAATAGGATAATAAAGGGAGCAATAATTTTTTGTTTGCGAATTATGTCACCTATACTAATTTCATTATCTGGGGTCTGGGTTAGTTTTTTGACTTCAATTATCATGTATCGGTCTTGGGCCCACAACCAACGAGTTAAGGGTTTGCGGTCATCGTGATGGATATAGGCAGAGAGTATTGCTGATTTGCCATTAACTTGCAAAAGCTGGGTGTGACCATCATCAATATATGTTGATTTGTCTTTGCGAAATAAAACTTGACGAGGGGGAAGTATCGTTCCTCTAAGGGGTTTGCCAAAAACACAATATTTGAATTTGGCAAAATAGCCATTTATTTCTGTATCCGTTTGTAAAGCTTTGATTTCAGCTATTAACTCATTGGTGACACTGTAATCAGCATCTAATGACAGTACCCATTCAGAGGTTACTTGTTCTAAACCGTAATTCCATTGTGTTGCGTGGGTGTCAAATTTTCGCTGAAATACTTGAACTTGAGGATATAATTTAAGAATTTCTAATGTTTCATCTGTGCTGTAACTATCAATTACAACAATTGTCTTTGCCCAGGTAAGCTGTTGAAGGGTACGTTGGATATTGGGCGCTTCGTTGTAGGTGAGAATGAGTGGGGTAGTTTTTTCTAGCATTTTATATACAGCAGTTCTCAGTTGGTTGAGGTACAAATTATTGGGTTTTAGGGAGCAGGGAGCAGGGAGCAGGTAAGAGATAAGAGGTAAAAAATACTGTGTACCTGATAGCTATGAAAAATGCTGTAACTTAATTAAGTTGATTCTAGCTGACTTAATCTGCTAGAACACAACATTGATTTCCAGAGATAGGGATATCTACCTGCAAATTTAAAATTGATATCTGTATAGTTTTCTGATTCGAGTAAAGTGGTTAAGGTTTTTACAGAAAAGAATTTTATATGTCCGCAATCCCATAGAGCGGTGAAGTGTTTATCCATTTTTCCTGTGACGGCGAGCATGAGATTTTTGAGATAGCCATGATAAGGCGTGGTAATAATTAAACGTCCGTGTGGTTTGAGGACTTTTTTTGCTGCTCGCACCAATTCTTTGGGATAAAATAAATGTTCAATTACTTCCAAGGAAATAACAATATCAAACTTATCTGATAATTCTGCATAAGGGAGATTGTAGATACTTCCTTGAATAAATTGGCAATCAGTGAAATTATCGCTAGCTAATTTAATTCCTGATTCTGATTCTTCTACACCAACTACTTCATAGCCTTGTTGTGCAATAAAATTAGTGAGACTTCCGTTACCACAACCAATGTCTAAAATACGAGTTTTTTGTTGATTATGTGGGGGGGGACGGTTTCATTTATCATCTCCATCAGAGATTTTATTAAATAAGCATGATGATGTAAATGGTTACTATTTTTATAAAAATATTCTTATTTTTTTGTTTTTAATTTCATTGGATCAATCACTAATTATTGTAGTTATTTGAAATTAGATATAGCAATTATATATCCCATAAGGTACAAATTGATCCCCCTAAATCCCCCTTAATAAGGGGGACTTTGAGGTTGAGAAGCGTACCTCATAACTGCGAGAAACGCTATATAGGTTGATTATGGATGATAGCTGTATAAACTTGAATCAATTTTTTGGCTATGGAGTCCCAGGTGTATTGTTCAAAGATGAGTTGACGAGCGCGAGTTCCCATTTCTTTGGCTTGTTGGGGAAATTGCAAACACTGGGTTAAAGCATTGGCAATAGCCTCAGCATCAATATCAACTACATGGGCAACGTTTGCAGCAGCAGCTTCTGGAAAATTACAGCCTGTGGTAATAACACAAGGTAAACCTGAAGCCATACCTTCCAGCACAGACATACTAAACCCTTCAGAATAGGAAGGGGCAACATAAATACTAGCAGCAGCAAGGGCAGCATATTTGAGAGAGCCTGTTAGCATCCCTGTAAAGGTAACAGCATCCAGACAACCTGCATTGGCAAAGTAGTCTTTGGCCGTAGGTAAGAAACCAATATTATCAGGACCAGCAATAATTAGGTGAGTGTCGGAAAATTTAGAGTGTATTTTACCAAAGGCTGTTGCTAGCAAGTCTAATCCTTTTTTGGGGTCGATACGTCCTAAGAAAATAATCAGAGTTTTGTTACGAGTAGCTGGAAACTGTTGATAAAAAGGTTCAGGATTAGGGAGTTTTTCAAAGTCTTGACGGTGGATGCCGTTAGGGGCAATAGTAATAGGAGTTTTGAGGTTGAGGGGTTTAATTTGTTCCGCTTCCGTAGAGGCTAGCATTTGCAGTGCGCTAGCGTTTTGGAGAGCAGGCTTTTCTAATAGAGTGTAGTAGATGCGCTTTTTTAAGGCTTTATAGGAAAGTGCCCAAGGGTCAAGCATCCCGTGTGGTATAATAACATAAGGGATATTATACCATTGACAAGCCCAGTAAGCAGCCAGGTTAGGAACTGAAAAAATCGCATTAGTTTGTACTAAGTCATAATCGCCGATGTGTTGGAATAGCCACTTACTCAGAGAAAAACTAAATTTGTAGTCTCCAATCCCTTTGTAAGGAAAAAACTGTAGGCGATAATTAGTTTTAGCCAACCAGGTTTTTACAGGGGCTTCTATAACCTCAGAACCATTAGCATTAGTGGCTACTAGGTCAACAGTAATGCCTAAGTTACCCAATGCTTGAGCTAGTTCCACTACGCATTTAGATGTACCCCCATAAACAGCCCCTAAAGCAGGAATAACAATCAGAAGTTTCATCAGTAATTATAGCGGTTTTAAATTAAATGAGGTACAAATTTTTGAGGTGCGACCCGTGGCGAATTTAATTCGCCAACGGAAAGCGCACCTAAGGTTTTAGGGAGCAGGGAGCAGGGAGTATGGAGCAGGGAGTAGGGAGCAGGGAAAAGAAATATGTCCTAAGCTTTGCTTCGACTGCTATACCTCATTAGGCGAGAAACCGCTTTAGTGATGTAAGCATTCAGCCTTCAGCTGTCAGCCGTAGCGCATTAGTTGATAGCTGATAGCTGGTAAGCATTCAGCCGTCAGCTGTCAGCCGTCAGCTATTCGCGTTCGCGCAGCGTGGCCATAGGCCAAGGCCAAGACTCACGCTGCTTGAGGTGCTTATTTTATTCAAAAGCACCTAAAGTAGCGCATTAGCTGATAGCTGATAGCTGATAGCTGATAGCTGATAGCTGAATGCTTACTTAGTGATTAGCTAAGGCGTATTCAACAGCTTTTATCAAACCTTGAGCAAAATAGTCCGGAGAGAATTTATGGATGTGTTCCAGGGCGGCTTGACTCATCGTTTCTAGGTCAATTTCACCCGAACTTACCTGAACCATTAATTTAGTTAGCTGTTCCCTATCATAGGGATTAAAACCAAATCCATTGATACCTTCAACTACTAAGTCTTCAAAACAGCCACAGCGATTAGATACTAGCACTGGCAAGCCAGCAGCCATAGCTTCGTTGACCACTAATCCCCATTGTTCGTGAGTACTAGCATGGATAAAGCAGCCAGCGTGAGCAAAATAAGGCAGAAGTTCTTGTTGTTGTAAAAAACCAGTCAGATGAATAAACTTAGTCAACCCTAAGTCTTTAATCTGTTGCTCAATTTGAGAGCGCATTGAACCATCCCCACACAGGACTAACTCCCAAGCCCTGTCTTTGGCTAGTTGGCGATAGGTAGCGTAGGCTGAAATTACAAAAGGAAGATTTTTCTTAGGGATAAAGCGATTGATAGCCAGGAAGTAGGGCTTGTTTAAAGGATGTGCCAGAGATTTAATTTTGTCGGGATGGAAAGCATCATTACCTACGACATCATAGCCGCAAAAAATGGCTTCCTTAGGTAGTCCTAATTTGATCAAGTAACGTTTTTGTGGTTGCCCGCCCACTAAAGCCGATTTATACCGGTTAAGTAGCCAGCGCTTTATAGTTTCACGCCACCAGGCTCTAGTAAAATCTGTTTCTGTAGTCTCAGAAAGCAAAATTGGTAGTTTACTGTGCCATAAACTCCATACTAAAGTGGCAATCATGGCTGATTCAAAATAGCCAGCAATCACCACCACATCAGGCTGAACCTTCCTTAGGGTAGAGTAAAGTTTTGGGAGTAATTGATGAAACTTTACCTCCTCTCGCTGTCGATCGCTGACAACAGAAATAAGCGGAAATGGAAGATTTTGTAAATTAGCTTTCCAGGCATAGTCAGCTTCGGCTCTTGCCAATTCTATACCAACTACATTCCAGCCTATTTTATGACAATGCTCGTGTAAAGCACTGACACGGGAAATATGGTAGGGGCCATAGTTAGTAAACAATACTGCGATTTTGAGCACTTGAGTTAAGCTAAATTAGTTATGGATTAAAGCATAATTGGCTGTTACTTTTTGTCTTAGGTACCAAGCCATTCTTGTAGATTTAATTTTCTCAGTATGAAAATCGTCTGCATGGTGAGCATTAGGGATAGCAAAAATACGCCTAGATCTAGAACTATAGTTCCTGAGATGTTAAATAAATTTGCTATATCCTGAAGACCCTCAACAAACAGAATATGGATCAGATAAATTCCATAAGAGTATTTACCAAAAGCAGCAATTTTATCTAGAACTATAAACTGATCATTTTTAAAAGTAATAGCAAATATTAACAGACATATTCCTGCTAAATTTTACCATAAAAAGTTACGACCTTGGAGTAACATTAATATAGTTAAAACAATCGCTATAACTATACATGACAGGGGCAAAACTTTAAAATCCTTTTTTTCTCTTAGATTAAATAAATTATCCACAACGGCAACTGTAATACCCCATAGTGCTGCTGGTAGTGCCTGATAGGATAAAGAAACTGTATAGCCAAGTTGATTGATTAAGTTATAGTTAGGTTTGATTAAGACTACTATTCCAGTAATTAATGCTATTATTGCTAACCAAGATTTACTTTTAGGATGCTTATAAGCGAACTTTGCCAATAAAAATGTTACCAAAGATACTACTAATATAAAAGGTAGAAACCAAAGATGATGAGTAGTTCCTGTCCATAAAAACTCTAACTTAATATTAATACTTGTACACAAATTTGTAATCCAGCAATTTAAATATCTAATTAACAAATATAAAATCGACCAGATTAAGAAAGGAATATAAATTCTATTGAATCGGCTAATGGTGTAGTCAGTAAAACTAACTGTTGGTTTTTGGATTACTTTAGTAAAAATAATAAAAACAGCTGTAGATGTAAAAAAAGGTACAGCAAACCTTCCTAGCACAGAGGTAAAGCCAAGTTGAGGCGAACTAACTGTGTGAAGCCAGACGATGGAAATAGCAGCAAATACCTTAACTGCATCTAATGTAATAAATCGTTGCTTCATTTTGGCAAAAAAAAATCTATTTATATGAATTTGGTTGATAATTAAATTTAGTTTTTAAAGCTTACGACGTAGACATAAATCTTCCCTTAGCTTTTTTGGATCCGTAGCGTTCTAGCATAAGGACAAACACATATCCAAACAAAGCTGGCCATAATACGAGTAGAGTAAATTCTCTACCTAAGTTAAACGTTAGCCCTAAACAAATCAGAAATAATCCTAACCGCAATGTGGAATATTGCTGCTTCCAAAGCCTACTCATAAAACTCACCCAGCTAGCCATTAAAATCGCCGCACCCATTGGTCCAAAAATAGGACCAAAATTAAAAAAACCTTGTCCAATTAATCCAGTTGAAATAGTAGCAAATACCCCAATGTCATTATCAGCACCACCAAATCCCCGTAAGATAGCATAGTCAATTCCAATTAGAGGTTTATTAGGCCAGATTGCTCTAGGAATTATATTAGCTGCTTCTGCTAAATAGCGACCTCCGTAAGTTAAATTGATACTTCCTTCTTGGTAAAATTGATTGATATAACATAGTTCTTCTAGCATATTTAATCCCAAGTGCCCTTCTTCCTCTACTTCTTCTTGGAATTGCGGGGCAAAATCTGGATTAAATAATCCTATAAAACCAATGTTACGATAAGTAATAATTAACGTCATCAATTCATTAATAGCCCAAAAAGTAGCCATGCTAATTAATGCCTTTTTCCAAAGTGAATCTCGGGAAAATAACGCATAGCTAAAATAGCCTGGCATAATCACTGCTAGAAGCAGGTTACGGGTTCCAAGAAAAATAAAATAGGGCAGTACAATCACGATAAGTAAAATATTTAAAAATTTAAATATTTTACTCATTGGGAGGGGCAAAAGTACACCAAAGAAGGCACAAACTAGGGTATAAACATAACCAGCAGAGGAAACAATAAATCCACCACCACCACCAGTAGCACTCCTGCCCCACATTTGTATTCCTCGACGACCTAATACCGGAAATAAAGCAGCGGCAATGTTTCCGTTGACACGGCTAACTCCATATGCTAATAAAACTAGCCAAACGAAGGCTAAAACTATTAAAAGTTGTTCAGGATTAAAAGTAGTAAATTTAAAAACAGTATGATATTTATTGATAAATCGGCGAGAAAGGGAAGGGATGAATAGGCGAAAACTTATTAAAAAAATAATAATTTGCCAATAACATTTTTCGAGTATTAATGAATCAAACTGAAGAAAGTTCTCAGGCGTGTAAAATAGTTCTACAAAATACCAGGCTCCAATAGTGGCATACACACCCAGGGCGGGAATACTCCAAGCTCGTTTGTCTCTGACTAAAAACGCTTCAATGACTAAGATAAAAAGTATGCTTGAAGCCATGACATAAATAGGGACAAGGTCTTCGGGAAACCCGACAGAATCAGTCATTAATCAAAACTCTAGCAAAGGGAACAGGGAATAGGGAGTAGGGAATAGGGAGTCGGGAGTCGGGAGTCGGGAGTAGGCAAGAGGCAATAGGCAAGAGGCAATAGGCAATAGGCAATAGGCAATAGGCAATAGGCAAGAGGTAAGAGGTAAGAGGTAAGAGGTAAGAGGTAAGAGGCAAGAGGTAAGAGGCAATAGGCAATAGGCAATAGGTAAGAGGCAATAGGCAATAGGCAATGTCGCTCACTCGTCCTGAGAACTGCTATATATGTTGCAGATTTTCTTGGAGTTGAGGCAAACTGAATGGGAACAGATCGAGTTGATGCTGGGAAAAGCGTTGCAATTGTTGGGGGTGATTAAGACACCACTGCAATTTTTTAGTGATCGCTTCTCCTGAAACCTCTGGTAAGATCAAGCCATTCTCTTGATCTTTCACCACTTCTCCACAAAATCGGGACACAATTAGGGGTAATTTCCAAGCTTGAGCTTCCAGTTGAGTTAAACCAAAGCCATCGGAAAGGGTAGGGAAGAGAAATACATCCGCTTGTTGATAATACTGGCTGGTGCTACTGCGGGGAACGGAACCAATCCAGCGCACATTTGGCAAGTTTTGTTGGGCTGGGGTGAGGGTAATCCCTAGGGATCCTACAATCTGAAATTCAATGGGTTCGTTTTGTAATAATCTCGCTGCTTCCAGCAGGGGAAAGATACCTTTACGTAGGATAACTTGTCCGAGGAACAGCACTCTGAGGGGACGCTGAGGGGAAAAGTGTTCCGGATAGGTGCGCACAAAGCCTTGAGATGTGGTAGGTGCTTGGTAAGCCAAGGGAACTACGGCAATTTTCTCTGAGGGTACCCCAACTTGTTGTAGGGCTTGGCTAGACCAGGTGGAGTTAACTACAATCCGGTCTGCCAGGTGACATTCTTTTTGCCAGTTAGTCCA
>NZ_JAAHGN010000255.1:0-8004 GCF_010672485.1 Moorena sp. SIO2C4
GAGCTATAAACAACTCTGGTGAGACTAACAACTCGGTCTCCTGCTCCATTTTTCTGTCTATTTTTGACTTGAGTTGTTGTCTCGACAGTGAGGGAGTTGCTTGATACAGTTGCACCGAAGAGTGAAATGCTTTCATTAATGGCCTACTCCGGATATCCCCTAAGAAAATCATCCCTCCTGGTTTGACTACCCTGATACTTTCTTCTATTACTTGCAACAGATACTCCACACTCGGGAAATACTGGACTATTGAACTCAGTAGCACTACATCGAAACTGTTATCTGCTAGATCAGCCATATCTTCAGCTCGTTTCTGTGCTAAGGAGACATGACCATATTTGTCTGGTTGCTGTTCTATTTGTTGTTTGATGTATTCTAATGAGACCTTGGAGATGTCTGTGCCTAAATATTTTTGTGTTTGCGGTGCGATTTGAAATAGCAGCATTCCTGTGCCACAACCTATTTCCCACACACTCTCTGGTTTCTGGGCTAATACTTGGCTAACAATATCCCCTGCCCAGATGCGCATTTGCTCTACTGGTATGGGCTGGTTATCATAACTGCTGCGCCAACCTGAGAGGTTAAATAAGGGGTCGATAATTTCACTCTCCCCATTCTCTATTTGTTGATTGAATACTTCTTGCCAATTACTGAGTTGATTATTTGATAGTTCTGGGTTAAAATTCGTGGCAGTTTCAGTTTCAGCTACTAGGTATGCGACTAAACGTTTGTCTCCTGGCTTATCCTCTCTGGCAATTACCACTGCTTCTTTGACTTTGGGATGTTCATTTAAAATCCCTTGAATTTCTCCAGTTTCTATGCGGTAGCCTCGGATTTTTACTTGGTGGTCTATTCTACCTAAAAATTCTATATTGCCATCAGGTAGGTAACGTACCAAGTCTCCTGTTTTGTATAATCTTTTCCCTTGCCAAAAGATGAACTTTTCGCTAGTTAATTCTGCTTGTTTTAGGTAACTGCGTGCTAGCCCTTCTCCTGCTATGTGTAGCTCTCCTGCTACTCCTATGGGTACAGGTTGTAAATGGACATTAAGAATATATACCTGGGTGTTTGCTATTGGTCTGCCTATGGTTGGTGATTTGGTTGCTCCTTTTTCCATTAACCCATATGTTGAGTAGGTTGTGTCTTCACTAGGACCATAAAGATTGTATACCGCTTTAATTGTTTGTTGTTCATACAGTTGTTGAACCAGTTGATTATCTAGGGGCTCTCCTGCCAGATTCACTGTTTTTACTCCAGTGGGAATACTTTGATTTCTGACTAATTCTCTTGCTGCTGATGGTACTGTGTTGATTAGGCTTACTTCTCCTGCTGCTGGTAGTTCGGGGAGATATAAAGCATTTTCAGCTAATATGACTTTTCCTCCCCAACTTAAGGGTACAAACAATTCAAATACTGATAGATCAAAGCAGATAGAAGTGGAGGCTAATACTCCTGATAATTCTTCTTGGCTATACACTTCTCGTGCCCAATACAATAGGGACACTGGACTACCGTGTTCAATTGCTACTCCTTTAGGTCGGCCTGTAGAACCAGAGGTATACAATACATAAGCTAGGTTCTGGGGATTAACATTACTGACTACATTAGCTTGTATTTCTGCCCTATTAGCTTGGTTGATATCTATTAGAGGTGTTTTGGTTTCTGGTAGGTTCAACTGGGAGTTGAAGTCAGTTAACACTAAGTGTAACTCCCCGTCTTCTAATATTTGAGATAAGCGTGAAGTTGGATAATTCGGGTCTAATGGCACATAAGCTCCTCCAGCTTTAAGTATGGCTAATAAACCTACTACCATCTCTACTGAACGCTCTACACATATTCCCACTAGGGTTTCTGGAGATACTCCCAATTTTTGCAAATAATGGGCTAGTTGATTAGCTTTGCTATTTAATTGAGAATAGGTCAGCTTTTGCTCTTCAAATACTACCGCTATTGCATCTGGGTTGTTTTCGACCTGTTCCTCAAATAACTGATGGATACATTTGTCTGTGGGGTAATCTGTTTTGGTATTGTTCCACTCCACCAGTATTTGGTATAACTCTGGCTCTGTCATTAATGGCAACTGGCTCACAGGTCGCTCTGGAGTCTCTACTGCTGCTGATAGTAAGTTTTCATAATGTGACATCATGCGACTAATTGTTTCCGCTGAGAACAAGTCTCGGTTATAGGCACAAAATCCTTTGATTTCTTCTCCTACTGGCCACAGATGTAACTCTAAGTCAAACCTCACTGTCATCTCAGCTCCTCCCCCTTCATAAAAACCTACTTCCAAGTTAGGTAAGGTAAAGGATGGTTTTAACATTTCCTCTTGCTGAACGGCAAACATTACCTGAAATAAGGGGTTTTGCGATAGTGCCCGCTCTGGTCGCAACTCTTCTACCAATTTCTCAAAGGGTATGTCTTGGTGACCATAAGCTTCTAGAGCTGTTTGTTTAACTCGGTTTAATACTTCTGTGAAACTAGGGTCTCCTCCCAGGTCTGTGTACATGACTAGGGAGTTCACAAAGAAACCTATCAATCCTTCTATTTCACTGCGGTTGCGGTTGGCTATGGGTGAACCTACTGCTATACTTCCTTGACCACTGTAACGAGACAGCAATACTTTGAATACTGCTAACAGGGTCATAAATAGGGTGGTTCCCTGCTTTTGGGTGAGTTGTTTAACTTTTGATGTTAGTGCTGCTGGTATGTTTATGGGTATACCTGCTCCATTAAAAGTTTCAACTGCGGGTCGGGGATGGTCTTTTGGTAGTTGTAGTTGAGGTAAGTCTTGGAGCTTTTGCTTCCAATAGTTGAGTTGGGTTTCGAGGGTTTGACCTTGTAAGTAGTTCTTTTGCCAAACTGCAAAGTCCGCATATTGTATGGGTAGCTCTGGTAATGGGGATGGTTTCTCGAACAGTGTGGCAGTGTAAATAGCTGAGAGTTCTTTGGGTAATACTGTCAGTGACCAGCCATCGGAAGCTATGTGATGTAATGTGATTTGCAGTATGTGTTCTGTTGTTCCTAGTTGATACAACTGAGCGCGTATGGGGGGGTCTACTTCCAGATTGAATCTTTGTTCATTTTCTTGTTGGAGTAGTTGTTGTAGTTTGGTAGTAGAATCATAAGGTGTTAACCCACTTAGGTCAATTATGGGTAGTTCTAATTCAAAGGGGGGTTGAATTATTTGTACTGGTGTGCCGTTGATTTCACTGAAGGTGGTTCTGAGGGTTTCATGGCGAGCGATGATTTGGTTGAGACTTTTTTGTAGAGCTACATAGTCCAATTGACCTAATAGATGTAGGGTTAATGGCATATTGTAGGCGTTGCTACTCAAGGCCATTTTTTCTAGGAACCATAGCCTTTGTTGTGCATAAGATAATGGTGGCGGGTTGCCATTTCGCTCAATAGGTTTTATTTGAGACTGCTGTGAGTATACAGATTGTTTGGCACTGTACAAAAAGCTGAGGATTTCTTCTTTACGTTCCCGCAGTTGAGCTAGCAATGTAGGTGTAAGTTTTCCTTCAGGAGCACTATAGTGTAGTTGATCTCCTTCAAGCCAAAGTTGGATGTCTTGGTTGCGAAGCTCAAATAAAAACTCTTCTATCATTTGCATTTGTTTCATATCTAGAGAACTCCTTGATTACGTTTGTTAACTGTGTTATCTTGGACAATTGGATGTGTTTTTGCTGCCCAAATACAGGCATCTATATATTTACTTATACTTTCCACTGTAGAAGATTCAAATATTTTCCTTAAAGGAAACTCTATATCAAAGGCTTGTCCTATTCGAGACACAACTTGAGTTGCTAGCAAAGAATGGCCACCCAAATCAAAGAAGTTATCATGTATTCCCACCTTTTCTATTCCTAATACTTCTGCCCAAATTCCTGCTAATACCTTTTGTGTCTCCGTCTCAGGAGCTACATATATTGACATACTACTGACCACATCCGGTACAGGTAATGCCTTACGGTCTACTTTGCCATTGGGCGTCAGTGGTAGTTCTGGCAACAGTAAAAACCTACTGGGTATCATGTATTTCGGCAACTGCTCTTTCACATACTGTTTTACTTTCTCTATTTGTTCTGTATCTGATACTTCTGGAGTTTCACTTTCTAGTACTAGATAAGCCACTAGACCTTTATTACCAAAGTTATCTTCTCTTGCTACTACCACTGTTTCTTGGACTTGAGGGTATGAATTAAGAACTGCTTCTATTTCTCCTGTTTCGATGCGATATCCTCGCACTTTTACCTGATGGTCAATTCGACTTATAAATTTTATATCCCCATTTGGTAAGTAGCGAACTAAGTCCCCTGTTTTATATAGCTTGCAATTGTTATCAAAGGGATTAGGTATAAATTTTTCTACAGTCAATTCTGAATTGTTGAGATAACCTCTGGCTAGACCAGCACCACCGATGTGTAGTTCTCCTGCTACACCTATGGGGACTGGTTGAGTATTCTTATCTAGGATGTAAATTTCTGTATTCGTGATGGGACGGCCAATAGTAGGTTCAGTCTTCGCTCCCTTTTCTAATAAAGTATATGTGGAATATGTTGTATCTTCTGATGGACCGTACAAATTGTATACACCTTGAACACTTTCTTGCTGGTATAATTTTTGTACCAGTTGGTTTGTAAATACTTCACCAGCTAAGTTAATTATTTTTACATTTGAAGGTATTGCCTTGATTATTAAAAGTTCAGTTACTGCTGAAGGAACTGTATTAATTAAAGTTACTTCATCTGCCTGTTTAACATTAGGTAAATCTAAGGCATTATTAGCCAAAATTACTTGACCACCACAACTTAATGTCACAAATATTTCAAAAATAGATAAGTCAAAACAAATCGAGGTAGAAGCTAATACACCAGCAAGTTGCTCAATTGTAAATATCTTTTTAGCCCAATTGCATAAAGCGACTGGACTATGATGTTCAATAGCAACTCCTTTTGGTTTACCTGTAGAGCCGGAAGTATAGATGACATAAGCTAAATTTTCTGGGTTGGCCTCATTTAGCAGATTTTGGTTACTGAGGGATGCGATCGCATCCCAATCTCGATCCAAACAAACCACCTGAGTTTGATGTTCTGGCAAGGATACCACTAACGACTGCTGGGTAAGCAATACTAATACTCCTGCATCAAAAAGCATATAAGCTAACCGTTCCGATGGATAATTTGGGTCTAATGGCACATAAGCTCCACCTGCCTTAAGAATCCCCAACAATCCCACTATCATCTCCAGCGATCGCTCTACACAAATACCCACTAATACTTCTGGTTTAACCCCCAGAGTTTGCAAGTAGTGAGCTAATTGGTTAGCTCGACTATTTAACTCAGAGTAGGTAAGTTGCTTATCCTCAAAGACTACCGCTACTGCATCTGGTGTTTTCTCTACTTGTTCCTCAAATAATTGATGGATACATTTGTCTTTAGGGTAATCTGTTTTCGTGTTGTTCCACTCTACCAGTATCTGATGTAGCTCTGATGATTTCATTAGTGGCAACTGCAATACTTTCTGTTCGGGATTTGCCACCACTGCTTCTAACAAAGTCTGAAAATGTCCCATCATCCGAGCTATTGTGTCTGGCTCAAAGATATCGGTGCTGTAAACACAATAAGCTTCTATACCAGATGAAACTTCCCAACAGTGAACTTCCAAATCGAATCTAGTGAAATCAAAATCAAATTCCATTTCACTTACCCTTAAACCTGGTAGATTCCAAGCCTCCATTTTGTTGTTCTGGAGAGCAAACATCACCTGTACTAAAGCGTTGTGACTCAGGTTTCGTTCAGTTTGCAATTCTCCCAGTAGCTTTTCAAAGGGTAAATCTTGGTGAGTATAAGCGTCTAACGTAGTTTTTTGTACTCGCTCTAATAATTTTCTGAAGGTTGGGTTATCCGACAAATCAGCCCGCAAAACAAGGGTATTAACAAACATACCAATTAATGGTTCAATTTCCCTTCGATTGCGATTTGCTATGGGAGAACCAACTACTAGATCGGACTGACCACTGTAGCGTGATAGTAAAACAAAAAATGCAGCCAACAAAGTCATAAATAACGTACTTCCTGACTCTTGGCTTAACTGTTTCAGTTTTTGGGTTAAATAGGAGTCAAGCTTAAAATATTCCATCCCACCTTTAAAAGTAGGTTCAGTAGGACGAGGGTAGTTGGTAGGAATATCCAGAATAGGGGAAATTCCAGACAACTGTTTTTTCCAGTAATTCAGTTGTTTCTCAAGGACTTCTCCTGTCAACCATTCTCGTTGCCAGCTAGCAAAGTCCGCGTATTGGATGGGCAACTCTGGTAAAACCGATGACTTTCCCTGAGCAAAAGCCTCATACAAAGTTGATAACTCTCTAACTAAAATTCCCAAGGACCAACCATCAGAGATAATATGATGCATTTTGATCAGCAACACATGATGTTCTGACTCTAGTTGCAACAAAGTAACTTGTACCACTGGACCATTAGCTAAGTCAAAAGTTGCCATAGCTTCCTGTCTGACTAATTCTTTAACCTTTTCTGACTGCTGGTAAGTCGAGTCACCACTTTGCAAATCTACCACAGTCAGTGGCAGTTCCATTACAGGTGCAACTATCTGTACGGGTTGTCCATTTATTTCGGGGAAACTAGTTCTTAAAGTTTCATGGCGTTGGATGATTTCTTTCAGGCTTTGCTCCAAAGCTACAACATTTAAAGGCCCCTTCAGGTTTAAGGCAATTGGCTGATTATAGGAAGAGTTATCAGGAAATAGCTGGTTGACAAACCATAACCTTTCCTGAGCAAAAGATAAGAGCAACTTACCATCCCTAGGAATTTGTTTAATAGTCGTTGCTAATGGTTCTTGAGTTGTGTGAGCTTTCCGCATAAACTCTAGGATTTCTGTTTTGCGCTCAACCATATCTTGTCTCAGATCTGGTGTGATTACTCCCTTCGGAGCCTGACAACCTAATTGCCCTTTATCTATCCAAAGTTTGACCCCTAGATTTTGCAGGTATGATACAAATTCAAATGTTTTCATAATAAAAATGCCTCATGTTCTTTTGTTTCAGAAATTAATGAAGTCTCATTTTGAGAAACTTGACGCAGCACTTCAAGGTTCTGGGCAATGTCAGCAATAGTAGGGAACTCAAATAAATCCTGCAAAGTCACTTCCTTCTCAAAAGCTTGTTGTATCCTAGATACAACTTGAGTAGCTAGCAAAGAATGACCACCCAATTCAAAGAAGTTATCGTGTATCCCCAC
The DNA here is from genome assembly GCF_010672485.1 of Moorena sp. SIO2C4. Classification (NCBI taxonomy): domain Bacteria; kingdom Bacillati; phylum Cyanobacteriota; class Cyanophyceae; order Coleofasciculales; family Coleofasciculaceae; genus Moorena; species Moorena sp. SIO2C4. The sequence continues at coordinate 7,257 of NZ_JAAHGN010000255.1, forward strand.
CTTTTCTATGCCCAACACTTCTGCCCAAATCTCTGCTAATACCTTCTGTGTCTCCGTTTCAGCAGCTACATACTCCGTTGACACACTACTAGCCACATCCGGTACAGGCAATGCCTTACGGTCTACCTTACCGTTAGGAGTCAGAGGCAGTTGCGATAACACCATCAACCCCGATGGCACCATATACTCTGGCAACCTCGACTCCAAATACTCTCTCAACTGCGGTATCAGTTCCTTTTTCAACTGGGAACTCAACGGATTATTCCCATAATTATTCCAGTTACCTGCTACCACCGATTTTTGAGTTAGGGGTGTTAACACTATCCCTTCTTTGGCTAACTCTCTGCGCACAAATACCCCATCCATCAATTCCGGACCTCCCTGAGCAGACCAACACAACTCTAGAGAATACCCATTATCCGAACTCACTTCATATAACCTTTCTGGGTCTATGCTATTGACTAGCTTCTCCTCTAACCTCTGCTTCAACTGCTGTACATTCTCCTTTTCTTTGGGCTGTGATAGCAACTCTACCAACTCTACATCATTAGCTACTCTGCCATTAACTAAACCACTAAAGCAAATTGATTCTGGCCCTTTGTCTCGCAGATAAGTTTCTATCTGTTGAACACTCATACCTGCTCCACTTTCTACAGTCGGTGTTATTACTTTTCCTGGTTGTGCATCTATATACAACAGTACGCTATACCTATACTTATTCAGTTCATTGTGTTCTGTTCCCCTCTGT
>NZ_JAAHGN010000256.1:0-7997 GCF_010672485.1 Moorena sp. SIO2C4
ACATCCAAGCCCCCGTTGGTCCCCCAATTTTGGGGGACTTTTAGAAGCAAATTGACTCTTGTTCCCCCCAAAGTTGGGGGGCTAGGGGGGCAAAATTCAGTATCAAAAAACTTGGGAGATATCCTCTTAACAATTCCCAAAATTACCAAGGTAAGCATTCAGCGGTCAGCGGTCAGCGGTCAGCCTTGGCCAAAAGGCCACGCTACGCGAATGGTTCACGCTACTTGAGGGTAAGCATTCAGCCGTCAGCGGTCAGCCGTGGGCTTTTGGCCCACGCTGCGCGAACAGCTTTCCGTAAAAGAGATTAAGCGAATGCTTACCAGTTGTCTTGATGCAATAGCGAGTGGGGTTTTCCCCGAAGACCTTGGTGCATCACTTATTCAAAAGTTCCGTAGCTTGCCCATAGCCCATAAGCTGATACGCGACACGCGCTATAGCTGAATGCTTACACTTGAGGTGCCGTCAGCTTATTTTATTCAAAATCACCATTAGTAGCGTACGCTATGGGCATAAACTTTTCCCGTAGCGTGGCCACAAGCCTTTACTTCTAGCTGATAGCTGATACGCGACACGCTGATAGCTGATAGCTTACTTACCAAGTACCAATGACCAATGACTAATGAGTAATGACTTGGGACGAGAAATTTGCGGTAATCTACCCACAGGAGAATCACGGGAATGGCTAGTTACCAATGGAATTGGAGGCTACGCATCAGGGACGATAGCTGGTCTAGTCACCCGCCGTTATCATGGATTGCTGATTGCTGCTCTCAAGCTCCCCTTGAATCGTAATCGTGGATTAAGCGATCGCGAAGATCATCTCCATGTCGCAACCTTTGAGACCCAACTTAAAGTTGGGGAATCCCTGACTCTGGTGGTCAGCACTGAAGAACATCCTGAACTTGATGGCAACACAGCCTTAGACGCTCATTATCAATACCAGCAGCAGTTAATCAACCGTTGGGATGCTGCCCACAATCTCAAAACTACCCCCAGTTGGATCCGGCAATTAGTATGGGCGGCTGACCAATTTATTGTCAACCGCCCTTTAGCAGATGCACCTGATGATAAAACGATTATCGCAGGCTACCCTTGGTTTGGGGATTGGGGGCCAGATACCATGATTAGTTTGCCAGGATTGACCAAAAAAAATGGGTTTCAAGCCCCGTCCTTCCTTCGACGGCTTTTAAGTAGAGTGTGATAGAATAAACATGTAGCCTAGTACAGGCAGGAAAAGTCGGTACTGCCAATTTAAAAACAACGAGCGTTTTGCGATACTAGTACACGAGGAGCGAAAAACCTCGCCAAAACCCATGGGTCTTAACAGACACCGAAAACCAGTAAAGTACAAATTCAAAGTATATAACGTACCGTGGGGCACACGGGAACGGGCAATCCCAACGCTTAGGGAGACAAGCCCACTGGGGTTAGTTAAATTAGGCTCAATATTTGGTTCTTCTGGACGAATATTTGGCTTAAGTAAGGCATTTCAGGATAACTAATTTTAAGGCATGTCGTAGAACTAAGAATCCCCGCTCTTATAGGGCGGGGAGTGTCAAAAGAATGCTGTCAATCCTAGCAAAGTCGGTACAAAAGTGGCTCCCCATTACCAATTTACTATTGGTGCTGGGGAGACTCGGGTGATTAAGCTGTGGCTGAGTGATGCTCCCAATATCCCCCAACCCTTTGGCAGTGAGTTTTCACGGATTATTGCCACCCGTCGCTCAGAAGCGGATCAGTTTTACCATGCGATCGCACCACCCGGAATTAATGATGATCAGCGTAATATTCAGCGTCAAGCCTTCGCAGGACTGTTGTGGAGTAAACAGTATTATTACTACAACGTAGAAACCTGGCTCAAGGGTGACCCCAATCAACCGCCACCTCCACCAGAACGTCTCAAAGTCAGGAATCAGCAATGGAATCATCTCAACAATGCAGATATTATTTCGATGCCCGATAAATGGGAATATCCCTGGTTTGCAGCCTGGGATTTGGCATTCCACTGCATCCCCTTAGCAATGATTGATCCAGATTTTGCTAAGAATCAACTTGACTTAATGACGCGGGAGTGGTATATGCATCCCAATGGGCAAATTCCCGCCTATGAATGGAACTTTTCAGATGTTAATCCTCCCGTGCATGGGTGGGCAACCTGGCAAGTTTATAAGCTGGAAAAACAGTTCCATGGCACAGGCGATCGCCAGTTTTTAGAACGGGTCTTTCAAAAACTTCTGCTGAACTTTACTTGGTGGGTTAACCGCAAAGATTTCGACGGCAACAATGTATTTGAAGGGGTATTTTTAGGCTTAGACAATATTGGAGTATTTGACCGTAGTTCAGATCTTCCAAACGGCTGAATGCTTACCTATTACCTATTACCCAAAAAACCTTCGACTATAAAACTACCGCGCACCACTGGACATGATATGATTCATTGAAACTTTGCTATTGTCAACGTCTATGTCAAGTTTCATTGCTAAAACAACAGATTGGTTGAATCGGATTCCAGGGCGTGGTTACTTATTGATCGCTATCCTGATTTTTGCAGCAGCGAATTCGGTCATTCGTAAGCTCACTGACCTGGGTGCAGATAATTTAATTGATGGTAGAAATCCTATTTCCTTCTGTAATGTGTTGTTTGTTGGCAATCTCTGCGCGTTGCTAGCGTTGATTGCTATTTATGGACGACAGTGGAATTTTCGAGCCCTCAGACAACTCTCTGGAACAGATTGGTTAGGGTTACTAGGTGTTGCAGTTTTGTCAGGAGCACTGGCACCATCTCTGATATTTATCGCTCTTGAGCGCACTGCTGTTAATAATGTAGTGCTGATTGGACGCATTGAGCCTCCTCTTGCTTTGGCTTTGTCGGTTTTACTTCTCAAAGAACGGGTAAATCGTTGGGTGATAGCTGGTGCGATTATTTCATTTATTGGTGTAATCCTGACTATTGTGCTTCAGCCTCCCCAGGAAAACATGATTAATATGGGTGGAGGCTTTAGGATTGGTGTCGGTGAATTGATGGCAGCAGCAGGAGCGATCGCATTAGCAATTTCTACCATTATTAGTAAAGTCAAGCTGCGCCAAATCCCTCTGGGAATCTTTACCGTGTTCAGAACTGCTACAGGTACGGTCATTTTCTTGGTTGCGGTGATTAAGTTATTTGGAGTAGGTCATTTTATGGATGCTTTATCACCATTTGTCTGGCAATGGATGCTGCTCTATGGGGCTGTGATTGTAGTAGGAGGTCAACTCTGTTGGTTTAAGGGTTTGAAGACTACTACTGCATCCGATGTTTCTCTGGCGAGTTCCTTTAGTCCGGTAGCGGGCATTTTAGCAGCTTACTTGATTCTATCAGAAGTACCAACAATAGCTCAGTATATTGGTGGTGCTGTAATTATTTGCGGCATTGTCCTGAATCAAATTGGTATTTCTCGCAAACTTCCTAAAACTGATACTATCATTGTGGCAGAATCGATGAAAGAAATGGAATTTGGGTTTAAAGGAGTATGAATGTAAGCATTCAGCTAATGCTTACCTAGTAACATAAGGATGTTACTAGTTCTAGAGATGTCAGTATGGAGATATCGGCCAAATTTGCTGAAAGAGTTACCGAGCGCTTGATGGCTGGGATATTAACGTTTCCTGATGGTCAAGCTTGGGCAATTGTAGTTATCTTAATCGTTATCTATGGTTTAATTGCTTTACCGATTGGTTTACGGAACGGCTTTCTACAACTGGAGCAGAACTTACTTACTATTGAGGATCTCCCATTATCCCCCTTCTCAAAGGAAACTGATCATGATGCCCCATTATCTCCCTTACTCAGAGAAAGTGATGTAAGTGCTGTTAATGTCAAAACCTCTTGGCATCTAGTGGGAAAGATTATGATAACTGCTCTGTTTACCCCAGCAATACTTGAAGAGATATTTTTCCGGGTTTTATTATTACCTCATCCATCAGAAAACCCTTCATTAATTTCACTATCCGCTTGGTCTACAGTCAGTTTAGTCATTTTTGTTATCTATCATCCGCTGAATGCTATTACCTTCTATCCGGCGGCACGGGAAACATTTTTTAAACCTATTTTTCTATTCCTAGCTACACTTTTGGGAATTATTTGTACTATTGCTTATCTTCAAAGTGGCTCCATCTGGACAGCTGTAGTCATTCACTGGTTGTTTGTTGTGATCTGGCTGATTGGCTTGGGTGGTAAAAGCAGACTTTTGTAACTTAAGCATTCAGCATTCAGCTATCAGCATTCAGCTATCAGCTATCAGCTATCAGCATTCAGCTATCAGCATTCAGCTATCAGCATTCAGCTATCAGCTATCAGCTATCAGCTATCAGCTATCAGCTATCAGCTATCAGCTATCAGTACTTTTCATAACTATCAGGTACACAGAATTTTTTTCCTATTCCCTGTTCCCTGTTCCCTGTTCCCTGTTCCCTTTGGTATAGCACTGACACACTCAGGATTTAGATAAATTCCATGAACACTGAACTATTTGCGATTATTGCTCTATTTATCCTCGGCTTTGGTTTAATTTCTGGGCGCATTGAGAAAAGTGTGATTACGCCACCGATGGCTTTTGTGATATTTGGAGTTTTATTGAGTCCGCAATTGTTGGGTTTATTGAATCTGGAGGTAGAGCATGAGCTTGTTCGGATAATTGCTGAATTTACGTTGATTCTGGTTTTGTTCACTGATGCTTCTCGGATTAATCTTAAACTGTTGCGTCGAGACTACAATTTACCGGTACGTCTGTTAGGTATTGGTCTACCGCTGACAATTATCCTAGGAACAATTTTGGCAGTACTGTTGCTTGGAGGTAGGTTAGAATTCTGGGAAGCAGCAGCGTTGGCAACAATTCTGGCTCCCACTGATGCGGCTTTAGGACAAGCAGTGGTCAGCAGCCCTCGTGTTCCAATTTGTATTCGTCAATCCCTCAATGTTGAAAGTGGTTTGAATGATGGTATTTGTTTACCGATTCTATTAATTTTCCTCTCCTTAGCTGGAACAATGGAAGGGACGGGAACAGCAAGCTTTTGGTTTCGCTTTGCTGCTATGCAAGTGATTCTCGGGCCAATCGTTGGGGTAGCAGTTGGCTATATTGGCGGTTGGTTGGTGTCACAGAGTGTTCGCCGCAAGTGGATTACTCATAGTTTTGAAGATTTATCGGTATTAGGACTGTCCTTATGTGCTTATGCGATCGCAGAATTAGTGGGGGGAAATGGTTTTATTGCGGCGTTTTGTGCTGGCTTGACCCTAGGGAATACAGCTCCATCAATTTGTGATTGTTTGTATGAGTTTGGAGAAGCAGAGGGACAGTTGCTGGTGCTGCTGATTTTTATGATTTATGGCTCAATGATGGTGTTTCCTGCTCTCGATAGCGTCAATTGGCAGATGGTATTATACGCCGTTGCTACTCTTACCATTGCTCGGATGGTAGGGGTTGCTATTAGTGTGATTGGTATGAAGTTGCGTTGGTATACTATTTTATTTTTGGGCTGGTTTGGACCGAGGGGAGTGGCTTCAATATTGTATGGTTTACTAATTTTAGAGGGGGATGGAATTCAGGGTAGTGAAGTGATGTTTAGTACTATGGTAGTAACTGTGTTGATTAGTGTGTTTGCTCATGGTTTAACGGCTTTTCCAGGAGCTAACTGGTATGGTAAGTGCATGGCAAGGTTTAAAGCTACCAATGATATCCCAGAATTGATGCCAAGGTCGGAAATGCCTGTTCGTTTGTCTTGGCGCAAATGATAGGTTTTAGGGAGTAGGGAGCAGGGAGTAGGGAGCAGGGAGTCGGGAGTCGGGAGTCGGGAGTCGGCAATAGTTTTGGACTTTTGCAAGAGGTCTTCTGAGCACACTACCAAATCGTAAGCATTCAGCCTGATAGCTGAATGCTAACACCAAATCTAACAGTAGCGGGATTTATTGTAGCCCTTGATAAGCACCGAAAATCAGCTAAATAACGTTAAACATTATTTGGAATAGGATAAAGATTATTCAACCAAATAACCTTGGCCAAAAGGCCACGCTACGCGAACAACCTCCTAACCTTCAACCTGCTAACCTTCAACCTGCTAACCTTCAACCTTTAACCTTCAACCAACTAACCTTAAACCTTTTATATCACAAAATTACTATAATCATGTAGCTCAACAACATCAACATTTTCGAGAACGAGAAATATCTGACTTCCATCTGAATTAGTATTTAAAGAAGGAAACGGAAATTCCTGTTCTAATTTCCTGAACACCCCTTGATAATTGCTGTCACCAGAGCCATCTTTATCAAACAAAACAACAGCATAATTATCCTGTGAAGCAAAACTCAGAAAGCCCCGATTAATCGCATCTGCATAATTAGCAACTGTAATTCCGTTATTATTAAATAACTCAGTAAGAACAATTTTGTCACTTCCCATTTCAAAGTCGGTGATCAGATCACCAGCATCTCGCTGTGAAGTGTAGACAAACTGATCATTACCACCATCACCAGTGAGCAGATCTCGACCTTGAAAACCAGTGATAATGTCATTGTTCTCAGTACCAGTCAGCTTCTCACTACCTGCGGTGCCATTGATAATAGTTGGCTCAGGTAAGGTAAAGCGAGCCAAAATTGGGTCATGGTCGCTAGCTTGGTCAGCAAACTCACTGTTGACGTGGACAATATCATACTCAGCACGAGCATTAACTAGGTTATCACTGACTAAAATGTGGTCAAGTGCCTGAGAGTTCCCTTCAAAAATAAATGTGTAACGCTCATCCTCTGGTAACGTTTCCGTCAGATTGGTCAGCACTGAATTGTGAGCTCCCTTAAGAGTTTCCAGTGGTTCTTCAAAATCAAACGTATTGAAGTCTCCGAGCACTACCACATTGGCATCAGGGTCATTAGTCAGAATGGTATCGACAAAATCGTTAACGATTTGAGCTTGCTGATTCCGTTTCTGCTCCTGACCGTTTTGTGGTGGTTGATTCTCACCAAAGAGAGGGTCACTACCACCCTTGGAAGAGAAGTGATTATTAATAACAGAGATGGTTTCACCGTTAAACTCAAACTCCGTCAACAAAGACTTGCGGGTATTATCGAAAGCCGTCTCACCAACACCAATACGTTGAGCAGAATCAGTGTTGATGGTAACTCGGTTAGGGTTGTAGAGGTAACCGACGCGGATATTACCACCAGGTTGACCCCCATCCTGACGGTCCACAGGGGGGATATCAAAGAAGGAGTACTGAGGTCCACCAGCAGCAACTATGGCATTAATCAGAGTTTCGTAGGTTTCCCTAGCATCCACATTACCATCGTCTATAGTTCCGTTATTGTCTTGAACCTCTTGGAGAGCAATGATATCGGGGGATTGGAGATTATTGATCAGTTGAAATGCGATCGCATTAAATTTACCATCACCGATATCATCATCCCCATCTTGACTATTGGGGTCGAGGTTTTCGACATTGAAGCTAGCAATGGTAAGTTGATTGGCACTACTGACTAAATTCGTTATCTCTGGCGTTAGGTTACCTGATGTAGCACTAATTGGTTCAGTAGACTGGAGTTCAAAGTTACCGAAACTGTAGCTAAGTACCCCTGTTACAGTACCGAGCTGGTCACCGACATTAACTGTAGGAGAAATGCCATTGAATAGAGTGTCATCAATCTGAATTCGCTCTGGATTGAAGTCACCGTCACTAATGGTAATGCCACCACGATTATTAACACCAGTAGGATTGACATCACCTGGAACCGTCCAAATTTCACCAAACCTATTGGTAGGAGCAACCGCTACAGCATTATTGATTTGCACCCGCATCCCTTCTAGGCTTTCGTAAAAGTCAATGCTATCAGTAGCTTCATTGAAGTCAGTTAAACCATCATCATCAATAATTTCTGTAGGTACTGTACGGTCTTCACCGATAACCACCGCAGTAGGTAAAGGGTTGTTCGATGATAAGACCCTAATATTAGTCAGGTTAGTAATTTCAGT
>NZ_JAAHGN010000257.1:0-7985 GCF_010672485.1 Moorena sp. SIO2C4
ACTTCATCACCTGGTTGGATGTTTAATAGTAGTGCCGCCATTTCCAAAGCATGGGTACAAGAAGTGGTTAGCAGAACCTTTGGAATTGACAATATTTGTTCGAGTAGAGCATGACATTGTTTGGTAATAGCACCATCACCGGAAAGATCCATGTTCTTGATGGTCTGTTGGATATACTCAAATTCCGTTCCGACAGTAACAGGGCGGTTAAAAGGTATAGTTGACAAAGTAACTTCCATTTTTAGTTAGCAATTATTAGTTTCTACTTGGTATTAATCCGATTAATTTTTACAATGCACCTGAAATCCTATAGATTCTGACTTCTTGCTCTGGCTGGTTATTGCTAGTAATCCTAATAATTAGTAAATTTTTATTAGGGAGATGTTTAGTTGTAGCGCCCTGAACTTAACCGATGCTGAATTAACCACTGTTCATTTTCTGGTGAGTCATGTAGCCATCGCTTAATTAGGTCAGCAAATTTTACTGGAAGCTGCAAACTCTTCCAGGTTTCGTAAGAGGCTATAGACAGATTATGGTAAAGATCTGAATCGGAAAGCAGCTTTTGAATAGATTCTGCTAAAGCAACAGAGTTGCCAGCAGGAAAAATTTTCGCACTGATGCCATCTTTTAGTTTATTAATAAACATTGGGTGATCTGAAGCAATGATTGGAGTTCGAGCGCAAAGGGCATGAGTAATTGCTAGTGGGAAACCCTCTGGAAATTCGTGGCGACTAGGAACTAATACAAGATCAGATTCTCTCATCAGAGGAACTACGGTATTATTTGGTACTATTCCCAGAAACTCTACACAGTCTTCGATTTGTAGCTGCTTAGCTTTATTGACAAAGAAACCTGTTTTATCGTTACCAGCTATCTTCAATTTTATTGGAAACTTATTAGCTTTTAATTTAGCGATAGATTCTAATATATCCCCAACCCCTTTAGCTTCAATCATTGACCCAATGTAAAACAGTTGCCAAGACTTGGCCTGTGCTGGGAGAGTTTTTGGTGACAAGGATTCTGGGGTTTCAGTAACAATAAAAGTCCAAGGAATTATCTTGTCAGATTGGACTCCTATGTCCTGGAGTACTCGGGAGGAATCAATCCCATAACTACCAATCCATTGGATTCGATCATTATTTAATAATTGGCTTAGTAAATAATTACGAAACTTGTTACGCACCTTTCTGGTTGGAATAGATTCAGCAAATAGGGCTAGGGTTGGAACATTATTCTGAATTGCCCAACGAAAAACTTCCCGAATTGGTGTGCGAACAACTAAATGAGTGGGATGGTAATCTTCAATCAATTTGATTAAATTTTTAACCTTAATCTCTCCATTAAACCCTGCACCAATGGCACGAACTCCTTTTTCCAGTAGCTGATTGTAGGGTTTTTCGGTCATACAACAGAGAGTTGCAACTTCCCCAATTTGTTTGCCAATTTCAGCTACCGCATCTACAGAATATTTCTGAGCATAGTATGTCTCAGGTCCACCGTTAGCTAAGCGTTCAAAGGCTTCACGGTAATCTCCAGCATACTGAATAATCAATAAACGCATGAAATTAATTACGTTATTCTAACTCAATTTTCCTAAAAAACATTAATTTTTTTATAAATTACCGTTATTTTTTTTAATAAATAAAACTATACCCTTAATATAGACTATTCCATTTGATTAATTGTCATGATAGTGATTTTTAGTATAAATGTGTGATTTTTAAAAAATTAGCATACACTACCATTGATTTATTATCGAAATCCTTAAAGATTAAGTAAATAATATCAAGACTAGGTAACGCTAATTTTTCCTATCCATTTAATTTAAAAAATAGATAAAAAAAAGCTATAGAGCATCAGGTGTAAGCTAATAGGCATTTATAGCAGTCGAAGTAAAGCTTAAGACATATTTATGCTCCCTGCTCCCTTTAAACCAAAATACTCTGTCCTAAACTATAATTCGGTTGCTATAAATTTTAAGATCGATCCAGTTGTGCAAAAGGCTTCAATCCATCTCCCAATCTCCCAATCTTCCAATCTCCCAATCTCCCAATCAGCACCGATTCATAATTTACATGCGTGAAAGCTTAATTATCAATACAAGCTCAATCAAATAAATCCGGATTATTGAGCCTATTTTTAAAAACCAATAAAGTCAAACTGAGTGCCCTGGTCTATAGAGAAAATTTTGTTAAGGGTGGTTATTAATTAGTGGTTAGTTTATTTTTTTTACTAACTACTAAATAGTCAAGTAATAACCACCCTCCAAGGAGGTAATTAATCCGATGTTACTAGAAGTGAGCAGCACAGAAAACTGCCTAGATTTGGTAAGTAAAGGCAGCTTTGGTGGATAAAAATTAATGCACCATAGACGATGGACAATTACCAGCTTCCCTGAAGCGTAAGGAGCATGCCATTGACCTTAAAGAGGTTTGAGAGTATTAGCCAAAAGTGCAATGGCATCTTTAACGTCTCCCTGAGCTGATTCTGTGGCGCAAATTAACATCACCACCACATTTTTACCCAGCTGACGCGCTAAGATCACTCCACTGACTGGCTGAGTCTGACCACCTAGGGTTAAGCTACCTCTCCAAGGAAGAGACACCCCTCCTGGTACTGGCTGAAAATTACCAGTTTGAAATCCTTCACCCCGCCTAAACTGTTCAATAGCAATCTGTGCTAGGGAAGGGTTGCTTAATGGACGATCTGTCGCTCTTTGTTCTACAAGCACCGTGTAGGCTAAGTTACCATCGGGTGCTTCAATTAATGGGAAACCACCCATGGTACTAACCTTATACCCTTCCAGTATACCCACCTGAAAGCGCTTTGTGAGATCTTTATAAGGTTCTTGATTAAGTCTTAAAGTATGGGCTGAGGTATCAGCAGTAGTGGGAAACGCTGCTAGGGCAGACAATTGAGCTTGAGCTGGTAATGATTGTATTGGTATAGTCAATTGTTCAGGTTTAGACCAAGGGGTGCGTCCCCCAATTATCAGTAATAGGGTAGTTAGCAGAGTTAGACCAATCAGCAAAAGTTGGTTACGTTTCATGGAATTATGCAGGAGGAATTATGAAATATCAATTACAATTTTTACCATTTCAGAATTTAGAATTTAGAATTTAGAATTTAGAATTTAGAATTTAGAATTTAGAATTTAGAATTTAGAATTTAGAATTTAGAATTTAGACTTCACATTTGCTGACTTGAGACTATTTTCCCAAAATTGCTGGGTTGCCGAAATCAAACACACCAGCAATACAGCCAGTCATGTATGTAGCTAAAGTTGCTGCCCAGAGAGCTTTCCAGCCAATGGCGCTAATGTCAGCACGACGTTCGGGAACCAGACTTGCTAAACCACCAACAAAAATGCCAAAGGAGGCAATATGAGCAAAGCCACAGAGGACATAGCTGATAATCAAAATAGCGCGATCGCTAATTAATCCCTGGGCTGATAGCTGGGCTAACTTAAGATAGGAAGGAATTTCGGTTTGTAATAACCGTTGACCGATTAAGACAGAGGCTTGCCACAGTTCTTGCCAATTTAGGGAAATACCAGTGAGAAAGGTCAAGGGCAAAAATAGTACCCCAAAGATATTATCCAAGGTAATCACACTAAAGATATTACCGATTAGCTGTAGTAGGGGATTGTCACTAGCAGTCAAATTAGCCAAATATGCAAAAAAAGTATTGACGAGTGCGACTAAGCCTAGGATTGCAATGACTACAGCGGCAATTCCCACAGCCATCCTCACTCCATCCGATGCTCCCACAATTAAACTATCGATGAGGCTAGGTTTTTTCTGATTCGGGTCTTCTTCCTCTGTTGGTACCTTCCCTAAGGTTTTCGGCACATCGGTTTCTGGCACAATCAGTTTCGCCATCACGAAGCAGGCGGGGATAGTTAGCACAGAAGCGGACATCAAGTGACCAGTAATTGTGGGGAAAGTGGGTCGCAAGAAACTGGTATAGAGAGCTAATACTGTTGAAGCAATCGAACCAAAGCAGCATGTAAGAATAGCACACAGTTCGCTGCGGGTCATATCGGCTAAGAATGGCTTGACTGCGATCGCTGATTCAATCCCTACAAAAATATTTGCTGCTCCTGATAGGGATTCAGCACCACTAATACTCATAGTTGCCCGGAATAGTCTGGCAAAGACCTGAACCACTGGCTGGATCACACCCAGTCGATACAACAGAGCAATCAAGGCGGAAAAGAAAACCACCTGGGGTAGGGAGCGGAAGGCAAAAATAAAGCCGAAATTCAGATTATCTGGAGTGAGGCGATCCCCTGGAACCGAAACGTAAGGAGTTCCCACTGCTCTGTAAATCCAGCGTCCCGCTGGACCAGGACCAACCATCAATTCTGGATCAGGAACAAAGGCAGAATTACCACCACCGAGCATAAACCTAGCTCCTGCTTCTGAAGCATCCAAGATAGCATTGAGAGCGTCATTCAAGCCGAGGATGAATTGGCGGGTGGGGGCAAACAGGAATATTAACAGTCCCATGACCAGTTGTAAACCAATCCCGAAAATGATCACTTTCCAAGGAATTAGGCGGCGATGTTCTGAACTGAGCCAAGCAATGAAACATAGGGCAAAAATACCACAGAAGGAAATAAGATTGAGATATAACGGATGAGACATCGGTCCTTGTGTTTTCAATTAGGCAATATCGTCAGCCATGAACTAGCACGACCAGATCCTATGCCAGAGGTACTGCCTCAAGCTAACTAAAACAATATCCGATTCAGGGGAATTTCTCGATGGTACAATCCCTAAAATAGTTTCAGGGAAATAAAGAATCCCAAATTAACGTAACTATTGCTAACTATTACCCCCCGAGACCCCCAGAGGATTGCTATATATATGGATGCTTTTGCCCCCTTACCGCCTCAGTGGACCAAATCAGCCACCCATGCCTTGGAATTCTGCTGTCCTAGTTGTCGAGCATCTGTTCTAGAAGCTGAGAAGGTTTGGATTAATCGGTCTTCACCAGTGATATGTGAAGACCACCGCCGGAAGTGGCAAGAGTTTTATCAATGTCAGTGTGGCTATGTATGGTGGGCTTGGAGTAGTGATCGCCCACCCTCAGAATTGAGCAATCGAGACAATCCTCCTATCGTTTAACCCCCGAGTCGTTACCGTTCTTTCGGTCTTCGTGGTTAACTAAAACTACTCTCAATTCTATTTTTCCTACCAAATTGTCAACTAAATCAACACCCTTAGTGTTAGATGACCAGCAGATCACCAGGTAAACAGGGAGCTCCAAAAATGCGAACGCAAGAGAACGACTGGAGACTTTTCCTACGCCTAGTCCCCTACGCCCGTCGCAGTAAAGGCCCGCTATTTATTGCAATTACTTTATTGATACCCCTGTCCGTAGCAAGTGCCATTCAACCCTTAATTGTCGGTCAGGTAATCTCTTTAATTCGTCAAGAAGAGCGAACTTGGTCTTTCCTATTAGAGCGCTCTCTCTCACAGAGCATCAATATTCTGATCTCTATACTACTATTAACCATACTAATCCGGTTAGTCTTTGTTGGGATTCAGGGATTCGTGGTGGTAAAGATAGGTCAGAAAATCACTGCTGCTATCCGGGAAGACCTATTTGAGCACGTCACCTCCCTAGCGGTAAGATTTTTTGACCGCACACCAGTGGGCAAATTGATTACCAGGCTCACTAGCGATGTGGAAGCCCTAGGCGATGTCTTTTCCACCGGTGCCATTGGCATCGTGGGTGATTTACTATCCATGATAGTCATTGCTGGCACCATGTTTTTGGTGCAATGGCAACTGGCATCGATCTTAGTGCTAATGCTCCTGCCAGTGACTACTATTATTATTTACTTCCAGAAACAATATCGCAAAGCTAACTACAAATCTAGGGAAGAACTTTCCTCCCTAAACGCTATGCTGCAAGAAAACATCTCTGGCATTAATATTGTGCAACTGTTTCGCCGTGAACAATACAATGCCGAGATGTTTCGCACGGTTAACCAAAAATACGTCACTGAAGTAGACAAAACCATCTTTCACGATTCAGCGATTTCAGCAACCCTAGAGTGGATTTCCCTGGTAGCGATCGCAGCAGTGTTGTGGAGCGGTGGTCATTTTATCCTCAAAGATCACCTGAGTTTTGGTGATTTGTCTGCCTTTATCCTCTATGCTCAGCGGCTATTTGACCCCTTGCGTCGGTTTTCAGAAAAATTCACTATGCTCCAAGCTGGTTTCACTGCAATTGAGCGCATCAGTGACATTATGAATGAAACCATTGAAATTCGTGACCCCGAAGGGTTGCAGGTCAGACGGTTGCAGGTGGCAAGTTCTCCAGAGTTTGAGGGAGGGAAACAAGACCGGAAACAATCTGGGGATTTACCGATAAAGCCTCCAAGCAGCTTGAATGGTGATCTAGCCCATCACTCTTCTAACTTATCCTTGGGCAATGGTTATACCGAACAACCGTCTAACCTTGGCCAAAAGGCCACGCTACGGGAACAACCTTTGACCAACGGTCACGCTACGGGAACAACCCTAAACGGAGAGATTTGCTTTGAACACGTTTGGTTTGCTTACAAGGAAGATGAATATGTTCTCAAAGACTTGCACTTTACCATTCATCCAGGGGAAAAAGTTGCTTTAGTAGGTCCGACCGGTGCAGGTAAAAGTTCCATTATTCGGTTGCTTTGCCGCCTCTATGAACCAAGCCAAGGGCGAATTCTCGTAGATGGGATTGATATTCGGGATTTACCCCAAGCAGAACTACGACGCCACATCGGGGTCATCCTTCAGGAGGGATTTCTTTTTGCTGGTGATGTTAAAAGTAATATTTCCTTAGGAGAAACCTACTCCATTGAGGCAATTAAAACCTCAGCGGAGGTGACGAACGTGGCTAGCTTTATCGAAAAACTGCCCCAAAGCTACGATACCCAGCTGCGAGAGCGAGGCACTAATCTGTCTGCTGGCCAAAAACAATTGTTAGCATTTGCTCGTGCTGCAATTCGTAACCCCCAAATCTTGGTGCTGGATGAGGCAACAGCCAGTTTAGATGTGGCTACCGAGGCTCTGATTCAAGAAGCTTTGGAACGGCTGTTAGAACAGCGGACTGCAATTATTATTGCCCACCGACTCTCCACTATCCGTAATGTAGACCGGATTCTGGTACTAAAGCGAGGAGAGTTAGTAGAGTCGGGAAGCCATGAGGAATTGTTAGGGCAAAACGGATTGTACGCTAGTTTATACAAATTGCAGATGCTAGGAGAATGATGGCTAATCTAGCATTTTCATTTAAGATGTGAAACTACCATTGATGGGAATAGGTAACAGGGAATAGGGAACAGGTAACAGTAGGAAAGAGCGATGCAGCGCTATAAGACCACGCTAAATCATTCCCTGTTCCCTTGTCCGAAGTTCCCTATTCCACCTCAAGTAGCGCTATAAATAAAAATTGTCGTTTCTGCTTAAGATGCGTTCGCGTAGCGTGACCGTTCGCGTAGCGTGGCCTTTTGGCCAAGGTCAATCGCTAACTCCGGAAGAGTGACAGGTTCTACAATCTGTCGTCCCACTGCTGCTGCCACCGGCTTTAAGCTATGAACCAAATCCACCATTGCTTCGATAGAAAGCGCCTGTCTAGCATCAGAAACAGATTTTTCTGGTTCCGGATGACATTCAATAATCAGTCCATCTGCACCAGCGGCCACTGCAGCTTTTGCCAGAGGTGCCACTAATTCCCGCTTACCCACAGCATGGGAAGGGTCTACAATCACTGGCAAGTGAGTCAACTGCTTGAGTGCTACTACTGCTCCTAAATCTAAGATATTGCGGGTATAGTTATCGAAACTGCGAATACCTCGTTCACACAACACCACCTGAGAGTTACCGTGACTGAGGATATATTCCGCTGCCATGACGAATTCCTCAACAGTAGCAGCTAGTCCCCGCTTTAGCAGTATCGGCAAGTCTTGCTTACCCAAGGCTTTGAGA
>NZ_JAAHGN010000258.1:0-7978 GCF_010672485.1 Moorena sp. SIO2C4
TATCTCTAGCTGCTGTTATCTATCTTTGGCACTGCCCACCCTACATCAATATTCTATTGTGATTAATTCTTTGGTGGGCAGTGCCTACTCATGCTATCCCCAGCTGCTGTTATCTATCTTTGGCACTGCCCACCCTACATCTACATCAATATTTCTGTTCTCTATATTCAGTTGTTAATTGCCTTTTGGTTTTTAAATTGCTCGATTAATTGGGTTAAATTGTTAGGTTCCATGACTTGAGTGTACTGGTGCGCCATTTCCGGTGTTAGGAGTTCTAGCAATAGGGTGTTTTCAATCCACAATTCCATGACATCAAAGTATCCCTTTCGGCTACAGCGAACAACTCGCCATTGTTCTCGTTCACCAATTTTTTCGATTTCTTGTTGATTCAAGGGAACGGCAATGGCGGCATGAGTAGCGGTAAATTTGGAACTAGCTTCATTATTTAAGAACTGTAATTCTTGTTGGTTAGTTCCAGGCTTTAATTCCGTGCCCCTAGGATAAACTTCAATAGCTGTTCCATATTGATCAAAGGCTAAGGTCATATAACTTCCTGGGTGAGGCGCAAATTCAATGCAATTTCCCTTAAAGATTTCTGCTAGTACCGTGGCTACGTGGTAAGGATTATCTGCGGCAATAGATATGTGAAATATCATAAATTTATATCTCTAGAATTAGAGTAGTTTTCAATTGGTTTAGGGACAAAGTTCTGGGTTTTAGGGAACAGCGATCCCCCCTAACCCCCCTTAATAAGGGGGGAAAAGAACAGGGAAGAGATAATAGGGAAGATAGAAGAGGTAAAAAATTATGTGTACCTCATAGCTATGAAAAACGCTGTATTAGTTTTATCTTAGTAGGAGCGCCTAAAAGCTGCATCAAAAGGTGCGCTTGCGTCAAGCGCACCTAAAAGTTGAAAGTGCTTTTAAAAAGGTTAGCAGGGCAAAGGCATCTTGTCAATAAACCGGAGATAGTTATCAATAAACCCTGCTGTAAGCATATGCGCTACGCGCAGGCTAGGCCAACAGCTAATGCGCTACCCGCACCCTAAGCAAATGGCTGAATACTTACCTTGGTATTTTATTGACAATTATTTTCATAAGTAGTCCTACAAAATTTAAATGATATGTAGCTATCCTTGAATATATAAAGGCTAAGCTAACAACCAAAATAAAAATTAATTACACATAATTTATTATAAAAATAGCGAAAATTTTTAATTGTAAATAAATGTATTTTTTTTTATTTACCCCTTGCATTTTTTCCAGGAGTTATCTATACTCTAAAAAGTAACGACTGAAACTAATAACCGCGCTGGTCATAGCCTTAATGAAAATCAGCGCGGTTTTCCTCCCACCTAAATAGGAGTTACTTCTATCATGGCAAAAATATCACGATCATCAATCCTAGCTTTCCACCAAGCCACCCTGCCCTTGGTGAAGGAGGTAGGTTGATATCTAAGCATATGCGCTACGCGCACGCTACGCGAACAGCGGTCAGCGGTCAGCCCTCAGTCCTTAGCCTTTAGCTGATAGCTAATAGCTAATAGCTGATAGCTGATAGCTGATAGCTGATAGCTGATAGCTGATAGCTGATAGCTGATAGCTGATAGCTGATAGCTGATAGCTGATAGCTGATAGCTGATAGCTGATAGCTGATAGCTGATAGCTGATAGCTCCCTAAATTAATAATCCCCTCCAGACCCATAGCGCCATGCGTCTAGCCAACGGTGGAAATAATATCTTGGTTTCGGTGGCAAAGTAGTCAACATGCCACTGAGTAATTTACCTACTGGATACAAACTACTGTAAACGGCTAAATTACTATAATGAACCATCCAATCCAATAGCATCGTTAATCCTACTTGAGGAATCACTGGCACGACTAATGCTGGTTTAGTTAATGATGTCACAAATAGGGTTTTAGATAATCCTGAAAACTTCACTACATCTTGTAAGAAGGGCTTAAGCACATCATCTCCCAGGTTTGCCATGGCTTGGAATACGCCAGTGAGTAATTGATTAATTTGATTTGGTGCTAGTTGTTGCTTGATGCCAACACTCATCGTCCGTTGAAACATCCACGTTACGCCAATATTAGGCTGATAGGGTTGTAGTTGGGCTAAGGCATTCCGGTCTAGCAAATCATACTCCAAGGCTTCATGAATACCGTTACTTAGACGCTTTAAATGTCTGACCATGGAACCAAATCCACCAAAACTGACTGGTGATTGTCCACCACTGCTATCCCCTACAGGTAAAATCCGATTCCAAGGCATTCTTAGGGGACTTTTTTGATAGGAAGGAAAAAAGCCAAACAGTACTCGTTTAAAATCAAGTTGGGATAACTCTACTCCCTGGTATTCTGGTAACAGACGGAAGTATTCGTCACATAAAAATTCTAAACTAGGACGTTCGGGATTAGCATCTAAGTAGGTAAATAAATAGGTTGTTCTACCATCCCGGGCTGGAAATGCTTCCCAGAAATATTGACATTGATTTTGGATAGGAGTGAACGATACAATCAAATCCCCCATCTCATTTTTAGGATAGCCTTCAGCACAGCTACCAACCACTAAACAAACTCCTTCTGGTTTCTGACCTTGCCTGACTTGCTTAACAATTGGGGAAAAATGTCCCATGGCATCGATCAGTAAGCGAGCTTTAACTTGGGTATCCTCCAACTGGTCAACCTTCAAGCCGATTGAGACGCCATCGGGATGAATACTTGCTTGTGTAAAGGATGTCTTTTCAAAGAGCTTACCGCCAGCAGCTAAAAATTTGGCTTTGAGGGTATCGAGCAGAAAGACTGGGTCAACACCAATGTTGAGTACGTCGTTTACCAAGAAATCAGGACCTTGGAAAAAACTGATCCGAGCTGGGTTATACTCGGATGCGATCGCATTTTCTAATTCCGCCGTTGAGAGTAACTCAAGTTCCAGGAATACCTCTAGTTCTTGGCGAGAGATATTCCACTCTTGGTCTCTACCGCGCAAAACCCCCCGTTCAACTACCGCAACTCGCCAGCCTCGCTGTTGTAGAGCAGCACCAATCAGAATTCCCAAGGTACCGCCACAGATTACTACATCCAAGTCTAGGGTGCCTAATCCCTCTTCGGTTTCTGTAATCACCTCTGGGATCTCAGTTGTGCCATCTCGTAAGGCTTTCCAGACTTTGTCAGCATTGCGCAGGCGTCCGAGAACATCACCAGGTAACTGGGATAGGATTTGTTCGGTTTGACTCATGGATGTTGGTTGCTAGTTAGATGCTAAGACTTCCTTTGTTTTATAGCAAGGTAAGTATAGTTTAGGACACAGTATTTTGTTTTAAAGGGAACAGGGAACAGGGAACAGGGAACAGAGGATCAGCGGAACAGGGAACAAAAATTATCACAATTCCTACACGAATCCCTATCCAAACCTTGAACAGGCAACCATTCATCCCGATGGCGTCTCAATAGCTGGCATTAAAGGTACGGTAATTTAGGCAAGTGCGATCGCATCAGCCTGTGAGCCTGGTGAATGAGCCTGTTAGCCTCGCGGTCGAAGCTCTGAGCCTCGTGCTTGAACCTCTTCCACCTCTTCCCACTATTCCCTGTTCCCTGTTCCCTGTTCCCTTTGCTCTACAGCTTAAGACCATAGCCATGTTGAGATTTTTAACAAAATCACTATTCCCAAAAAAAAGTTTGACAATTTGTCATACTTGAATATTAAAATAGTTACCACGACCAAATATTCGTCATTGTTTTGATGCAAAGCGCGAATGGGGGTTTCCCCCTGTTGCCTTGCTCAATCGCTCGTTTAGCCAAAGGAAGCTGTATCCGCCGCCCGGCTTCCTCCCCGCTCAAACTGGGATGGGGTATTCAGCGGCAAGTGAATCAAGAAAATGTTCAAAAAACTAGGTTTAGTTCTTGCTAGCATCTTACTGGCTATCGCCACCTTTGCGATGTCCGTAGCACCTGCTACTGCAGCTACCGTAGAAGTGAAAATGGGTTCGACTAAAGGTTCTCCTATGCAATTTGATAAAAATAAAGTTACCATCTCTGCTGGAGATACCGTTAAGTGGGTTAATACGAAGATGCCTCCTCACAACGTAATCTTCGAGGGAGATGCAGCAGACAAATCTCACAAAAAGCTTGTCTACAAAATAGGTGAATCGTTTACAGCCACATTTGATCAACCTGGAATTTACAGCTATTACTGCCAACCCCACCGTGGTGCAGGTATGAAGGGCACAGTTATTGTGAAATAGTTGCATCAATTAAGCAATATATATCTAGGGATAAGGTGGGCAATGCCCACCTTATTTTGTTAACTTTTGTTATAAGTTTGACAGCCTGTCATTTGACACAGTTCCTCCTCTTAGTGAACGCTAATATCTGGCTCAACGCCATATTGAGAGGAGAAACACTTTGAAAAAAATACTAATTGCGATTCTGCTAGTTTTCGCTTTAATAACCTTGAGCTTCCCTGATTCCGCTTTAGCTGCTGGTGATGCGGCTAAAGGGAAAATGGTATTTAACGCTAACTGCAATGCTTGTCATCAGGGCGGTGTAAACAGAGTCATACCCATGAAAAATCTGAAGAAGGAGGCCCTGGAGAAATTTGGGATGTATTCTGCTGCAGCTATCATCAAACAAGTCACAAACGGCAAAGGAGCTATGCCTCGCTTTGGTGGTCGTTTAAAACCCGACCAAATTGAAGATGTAGCTGCTTATGTTTTACAACAGGCTGATAAAGGCTGGTAGGCTGCATTCAGTGACCAGTTATTAACCAGTTATTAATCAATCATCCCGTAGGGTGCGTTAGGTGCGGTGTAATCAACTACCAACAGTGTAGAGTTGACGCCAGGAGCGCCGTAACGCACCAGCCATAGCTGTTTAAAAATTAATTAAGGTAAGCATATGTGCTATGAGCACGCTACGCGAACAGCAGTCAGCCCTAACTTTGGGATAGACAGAAGGATGTCGATCGCGCGGTCTGCGCCCCTCTGTCTTGCCAAGGATTTTAGCCCGAACCTTCATCGTGCCAAGGCATCGCTACTAAACGAAAACCCACATGATTGGTTCCTGTATCAGGAGCTTGGGACTCTCGTGCTTCAGGACGATAACGGCTGCAATAATTTCGGGCGCAGAGGAAAGATCCGCCTTTAATCACATGGAGTGCCCCTTGATCAGGCTTTTCCGGATCGAAACTACTGCCTTGATCCGGTCCCAATGGATTGAGGCTGCGATCTTTCCCCCTATGACCCACACGATACCAATCTGCGGTTAATTCCCAAACGTTGCCCAGCATATCGTAAAGACCGTAACCATTGGGAGAGAAGGATTCGACCGGGGCAGGACCGAGATAGCCATCGGCTTTGGTGTTGAAGAAGGGGAAGAAGCCTTGCCAGGTGTTGGCTTTGTGAGGGGCATATTGTTCACCAGGGATCGAGGTGTCAGTGTCAAGACCACCCCGTGCTGCATATTCCCATTGGGCTTCGGTGGGGAGCGTTTTACCCACCCAATCGGCATAGGCAACCGCATCTTCATAGGCAATGTGAACAACAGGGTACTTGTCAAAACCTTCAATGGTGCTGTCGGGTCCGTAGGGATGTTGCCAATTAGCACCAACGACCCAATCCCACCAGCTTAAATAAGCTACTTGTTGGATACCCGGTGCAGGGGGCTGAAACACCAGGGAACCGGGCTGTCGTTGCGCTTCGGTTAAGCCAGGGAATTGGTCTTTGGCCAGGGGACGTTCGGCAACGGTGACGTAGCCTGTAGCTTGGACAAATGCTTGATAGTCGGCGTTGGTAACTTCGTGGCGATCGATGCAAAAACTATCCACGGTCACATCAACAGCAGAACGCTCTGAAGGATAGTAGGTGTCGGAGCCGATCATAAAGGTTCCCCCAGGGATCAACACCATACCTTCAGGACAGGGAGAATCGGCAAAAGCCAAAGGTGACGAAGTGAAGACGGTTGGGAAAAGGAAAAGGAGGGAGACCGCCAGCAAAATGCCAACAAGATCACGAGTTAAATTCTTCTGAAGCAAGGAGAAAAACATGGACATTCAAGAACAGTAATCTAAGAGGGGGGTCGGGGCGATCGCAGAGCGGTTGAACCGTTTCGTTTTAGTTCGGGCGATGAGATGAATAAGGGTGGGCAATGCCCACCCTGCTAAAAGTTCGGTACTCGGGTATGTACTCCTATTCCGACCTTAAATCAATACTCGAATTGTGCCTGCAATCCTGATATTTTGCATGGGTTAATGGTAGAACGGAATGGGATTAAGACGGAAGGGCTGCCCGCAGGATGCCTCTACGGACTCTTCAAAGGTTGACATCTGACCGTAGCCCACGTCATCCAACATCACCACAAGGATATTGGGGGCATTTTCAATACCGAAGGTAGAGGGTAATTTCAGGTCTGCCTTTTCGGATTCCGAGTCTTCCTAAGTCAGACCGATTTTGCCCGTGAAAATGGGGTCGGGATGGGGTAAGATCTGCTGGGCCATTGCTGGCAACACAGCAGTATTGAGGAAAAAGGAGAGGGCGATCGCGATCGCGGCGATCGCTCTCCATATTCGGTGCAAAAAACCGTTGAAAAACATGAGTAA
Organism: Moorena sp. SIO2C4; assembly: GCF_010672485.1. NCBI lineage: Bacteria > Bacillati > Cyanobacteriota > Cyanophyceae > Coleofasciculales > Coleofasciculaceae > Moorena > Moorena sp. SIO2C4. Next base: position 6,599 of record NZ_JAAHGN010000258.1, read on the forward strand.
AGTCTTACAAAAAAGGGTTGACAAAATTCAGACCGCATCCCAAAACAAGATATGAATCGTTTTGGGATGGTCGGTGGAGGGGAGATCGCAGAACTCGATGCTAGAACAATTCCGAACATATGGGAGTCTCGTTAAATGATGGATCGATATCGATTGTCACCTTCTCAATCTCACCTCCCGTAAATTCAAAGGGAGGTTTGTAGGTGTCACTGACTGGAGCCTGTAGATCCATTCCCACATCCTGAGTATCTACCCCAAATCGCCCCGGAAATGTTGCCTCAATTCGGCTGCAATCCACCGGAGTTGTCATATCGTTGACATAGAGAAAAGCCCTGCCACCACAGCCAAATCCTGCGGAGCAGGTATTGCCGTCGTAGACAAATTCAACCTTAACGCGAGTCGATCCACTCGATAGTGGAGTGAGATCAGTAAGAAGGGTTCGCTCAACATCGACATAGTTATACTCATAGACCAGATCATGGTCTGGAGTGACATAGAGACTATAACCTCCAGCAGTGCCTCCATTGGCCAAAATAACGCCTTGAACGGTTTCCGCATCGCTAATATTTAGATCTGCGGTAATACGGTAGGAGGTGTTAGCAACATTAGGAGCAGAGGCGGCAGGCAGATGGATGGCTCCTGGATAAAACTCGAAGTAGGTGCGATCGCCCAAAACAGTGGGACGTTCGACCAAGTAGCGCTCGGTAAAGCGATCGTCAATAGGCAAGACACCGTATTTGTCTGCTTCGCTATCAAATAGAGCCTGCAGTTCTGCTAATTTGTCTGGATTCTGGGCTGAGAGATCGTCATGCTGGGTAAAGTCTGCGTCCAGATTGAACAATTCCCATTTGTCTTCATCGATCGGACTCGAGCCAGTGGTAATCCAAGGAATTCGGTGGAATGCTGATGCCATCCAACCATCATTGTAAACCCCACGATGGGCAAACATCTCGAAATACTGGGTGTCCCGAGGCGCGGGTTGACTTGCCCCATCCTTCCCGAAAGTATTGGCAAAGCTCGCTCCTTCGAGGGGTTTTTGGCCGATGCCATTAAACTTATTGGGAGGTTGAATGCCAACTATATCCAAGATCGTTGGGGTAACATCGATAACATGGAGAAACTGATCCCGCAAATCTAGGTTTCGGTCTCCTGTGGCTTGGATGCCATCGGGCCAAGAAATCACCATCGGATTGCGAGTGCCACCAAAGTACGAGGCAACCTGTTTGGTCCAACGAAAAGGACTATCCGTAGCCCAAGACCAACCAATGGCAAAGTGAGGCGACGTTTCGGGGCCACCCCAAATGTCTTTGCACTTCAAGTTATCTTCCATCGTCAAGGGAGCGCCGCCCAAGTTCGCAATTTCATTACAGGTGCCTGGAA
>NZ_JAAHGN010000259.1:0-7972 GCF_010672485.1 Moorena sp. SIO2C4
CAACCTTCAACCTTCCAACCTTCAACCTTCCAACCTTCAACCTTCCAACCTTCAACCTTCCAACCTTCCAACCTTCAACCTTCCAACCTTCAACCTTCCAACCTTCAACCTTCCAACCTTCCAACCTTCAACCTTCCAACCTTCAACCTTCCAACCTTCAACCTGTAACCTCTACCCATCCCAACATGGGGATAGCTACAAAATTCATCAACAAACTTACTAAAATCACCCCCACTATATTTAAAACTAATCCTACCTTAGCCATGGTAGAAATTGGAAAATATTCCTGAGAGTAAACAATGGCATTGGGACCAGTTGCGACTGGCAGCATAAAGGCGAAGGAAGCAGAAAGTGCGGCGGGCCACATCAACAAAGCAGGTGAAACATTTATAATCGATGCAGCAGTAGCTAAAATAGGCATGATCAGAGCCGTGGTTGCTATATTCGAGGTAACTTCTGTTAAAAATGTCATAAATACACAGATGCAAACTACCATCAAAACCGTTGAAAGTCCCTGCAATCCGATTTGTAAATTATCCCCTAGGAATTGAGATAATCCTGACGCAGCAAACCCTTTAGAAATTGCAATTCCACCCCCGAATAGCAGCAATATTCCCCAAGGAATTTTTACAGCGGTTTCCCAGTCTAGGAGGTTTATTTTATCCCCCGTCTCTGTTTTCACAGGAAGTATAAACATGATAACAGCAATTAGGGCAGCCACACTGGAATCATGAACAAAGTTAGCCACGCCCAGATAGGTTGCCCAACCAGTTAATGTAAATGAACCGATGGTGATATCTGCCCTAAAAATCCACAACAATGCTGTTAACCCAAATAAAATAGCAACGTATGTTTCTCCCTGAGACATTTTTCCCAGTTTCTGGACTTCTTTGCCTGGAATTTTAAAATAGTCTGACGAAAAACTGTTATTATCAAGCTTGACTGTAATTTTAGTTAAATAGATCCAAGTTAAAAAGATAAATATAAAAACAGCTGGCACTCCCACCATTATCCATTGAAAAAATGTAATGGGGGTACTGTCTGGAAAATTTTCTTTTAATTGTGCCAGAAATATCAGGTTAGGTGGCGTCCCGATCGGAGTTCCAATCCCACCAATATTAGCTGCGTAGGCAATTCCAAGCATTAGTGAAGTTCCCAGAGTTTTACCCACATCAATTTTGGGATTGGCAAGAGCTGTTTCTTCGATGATAGAGATAGCTATTGGCAGCATCATCAAGGTTATAGCTGTATTGGATATCCACATCGACAATACTGCTGTTGCTAGCATAAATCCCAAAATTAACCTGGTCGGTTTGGTACCAATAATGCTAATAATGTGGAAAGCAATCCGCTGATGTAGGTTATATTTTTCAACCGCTTTAGCAATAAAAAAAACTGTCATAAATAGCAAGACTACATCAGAAGCATAGGCGGAAGCAACCTCTTCAGCAGAAATAATTCCTAAAAAGGGGAATAAACCCAAGGGAATTATCGAGGTGGCCGCAATCGGGATAGTTTCAGCAATCCAAAAAACTGCCATGAGAAGGGTTGATCCTAGCATTCTCACAGCAGTTGGTGGTAAATTTTCAGGGAATAATGCTGGAAAAAATGAAAGGAGCCAGCATAGGGTAAAAATACTAACTCCTAGGTAAAAGCTTTTTTTCATCAATAGGACTTACGCAGTAACTCTACTTCTATTAGTAAGATGCTTTCTTAACGAAGCCTACACTATAAGTGAGTTTGGAGTCCAGTTTTCCGTAAGTCCTGTTATTGCTGGATTGAACAATTCTGGGATTTTACTAAATACGAATTTATTAACAGTTCCAGATATCCAGCTATTTAATTATTCAACATAAATTATTCAGCAAGCTACCAACACATCTTGACGCCCAAGCACTCTCAAATCCTCTTCATCGAATTCAACCGGTGTACCACTGCGAACCAGTTCAGCAAAGTCCTCATTAGGCACCATCCAGCACAGGGTATATAAACGCTCAGTCCCAGTATTTCTAATTTCATGAATTCCTGTAGGCGGAACTAATAAAGTATCTCCAGTCCGCAGCGTAACGATTTTGCCATCACAGCTAGCTAGCCCTTGACCCTTGAGGATATAGAACATTTCTACTCCAATTTTATGATAATGGAGCGGAGTCTTTCCTCCTGGCTCAAAAATCTCTACACAAAATGTTATTGAAGCATTAGCACTGTCTGGATCAAAGACAATAGCTAAGCGATTTTTATCTTGGGGACTAATACGATAAGCTTGGTAGTCTTTGGGAGATCTAACTACGGGAATCATGCAACGATTATCCATGGTTGATTTATTACTGTTGAGGGTTGACTGTTGAGAAGTTAATTGAGAATTTAATTAGTTAAGTGCTTTCCGAGTTGTCGGAGAATATTTGACCAACTCAAAGCAAAGCATTGGTTAGAATTGTAAGTGGTAACTTTTAGGAAATAATCTTAGTCAATAATCTAGTAAGATAGTCGCCGCATAGTCTTAGACTAGTTGCAGTTTACTTTATCTACCAATCCCTAGCTATTAAATTTAATATTATCTAAATTTTTGTTGGGCGATTGACTTAATCCGGGAGAGTTTGTAAAGAAATATGAAATAGCCCTTGAATTCCCCTACACCCCACAGCCTATAATTCACATTTTTGTTTGGGGCGATTGACTTAATCTGGGAGAGTTTGTAAAGAAATATGAAATAGCCCTTGAATTCCCCTACACCCCACAGCCTATACTCCACATTTTTTTTGGGGCGATTGATTTACATCTGAGACAGTTTGTAAAGAAATATAAAATCGCCAGTGAATTATCCTAGATCCCACAGCCTATACTCTAACTCAACCAGCAATCTCTATTGGTCTCTAAGTACGTAATAAATAGGGGTAGGTAGTAAATCGGTAGGGGGTTGACAAAATTACCTTTTACCTGATTGTTTTTAGGGTTTTCCATGGCGTCGCATCAGATAATCCAAGATTCGGTCTAATCTTTCGACAGCAGCATTAGTCGAAACCTGTTGTTTAGCGAGTTGTTCTTGTAGAGCCGTGCATCGCTCGATACTTGGAGTAAGTGATCGCTTGGATTCAATTACTAAACATCTGAAACAGTTTAGTTATCCTGTGATGACCATCCCGTGAATCTTGATGAGATTTTACTTCCTGTTGCTGGAGTAGGGCATTCTCCAACACTTGTTCAATGCGATCGCATAAAATAAATTCCATTTGGCTACGCACATCGTCCGGCACGTCAACTAGGTCTTTCTGATTCTGTTGCGGTAACAGCACTCGTTTGATACCAGTCCGGTGCGCTGCTAACACCTTTTCTCGCACTCCACCAATGGGGAGTACTTCACCACTGAGGTTAATTTCTCCGGTCATGGCAGTATCCGTGCGTACCGATTGATTCATCAACAGGGATGCGATCGCTGTTACCATAGTTACCCCTGCAGAGGGTCCATCTTTGGGAATTGCACCGGCTGGCACATGGAGGTGTAAGCCATTATCTTTGAATGCACTCAAGTCAATTCCCACAGATGCAGCATGAGACCAGACATAGGAGCGAGCAATCTGAGCCGACTCCTGCATTACTTCCCCAAGCTGACCGGTGAGCATCAAGTCTTTACCCTGGGGTAAGAAGACAGCCTCAACAAAGAGGACTTCTCCGCCTTGGAGAGTCCAAGCCAGACCTGTGGCTACTCCAGGTTGTGTAGTTTTGCGGATCTGTTCGAGCAGAAAGCGCCTTGGTCCGAGTGAGGCTTCCAACTGTTCCGGATTGATTGCCATTGGCTCAGTTTTACCATTGGCATACTGAACGGCAACTTTGCGGCACAGAGTCCCCAGTTGTTGCTCTAGTTTACGTACTCCTGCCTCACGAGTGTAGTTTTCAATCACCTGGCGTAGGGTTTCTGTGGGTAGTTCCACAGCATTAGCTGGCAGTCCTGCCTTTTCGATCTGTCGAGGCAATAGATATTTCTGAGCGATCGCAATTTTCTCCTGTTCGGAATACCCAGATAATTCAATAATCTCCAGCCGATCTATTAGTGGAGGGGGAACACGAGATAGGTCATTAGCAGTACCAATGAAGATAATCTGGGACAGATCGAAGTCCAAATCCAAATATAGGTCTCGGAAACTATGGTTTTGCTGGGGATCAAGGATTTCTAGTAAAACAGAGGCAGGGTCACCACGATAGTCCATGCCCACCTTATCCAACTCATCAAGCATAATCACTGGGTTCTTCACCCCAGCTCGATATAGCGCCTGTATAATCCGACCTGGCATAGCACCGATATAAGTGCGACGGTGACCCCGTAATTCTGCCTCATCCCGTAACCCACCCAGGCTGACTCGCTCGAAGGGACGACCCAAAGCATGAGCAATCGAGCGACCTAGACTGGTTTTACCTACCCCCGGAGGACCAGCAAAACAAATTACTGTACCGATGCTGTAGCGCTGATCTGGTTTCTGTGGCTGTTCAGCATCCCTTGTTTCGAGATCCTGCTGAGTCCAAGCCATTTGTTTGAGCTTGAAGGTAGCTAGGTGTTCGATAATACGTTCTTTAATTTTGGTCAGGCCATGGTGATCCGCATCAAGGACTTCCCTAGCATGTTGCAGATCCAGGTTGTCCTGCACCGTCTTGTTCCAAGGCATCTCTAACAACCAGTCGAGATAAGTGCGAATCACCCCACCTTCTGCCGAGGCATTCCCAATACGTTCTAAGCGAGCTAATTCTCGTTTCGCTTGCTTTTGGGCAGTTTCCGGTAATTGGCCTTCCTTGATCCGAACCCGCAATTCCTCAATTTCCTGACTATCGGGATCCAGCTCACCTAATTCCTCTTGAATTTGCTTCAGTTGCTGGCGCAGGAAGAATTCCCGCTGCTGCCCTTCAATTTCCTTTTTCGTCTCTCCCAGAATTTCTCTACGCAGGCGCTGGACTTCTACCTCCTGCTTCAAATCCTCCAACATTTGACGCAAGAGCATCTCCAGGTTTTCCTCCTCTAACACTGCCTGCATTTCCGGAACATCCTGCTGTAACAAGATGGAGGTCTGGTAAGCCAACTGTGCTGGATCATCGCTATGTAATAAGACTGCTAAAAGTTCTTCAGGGAAGTTGGAATTTAACATAGCAGCCTCTTGCCAAAGGGATTGAATCGCACTAGTTAGGGCTGCTAGGGTCTGTTGTTCTGTTCCTGCTGCGATCGCTGTTTCTGTAGTAACTTGAGGCAGGAGTTGATAGTTAACAGTGTAGGTGGGTTCGGTCTGAATTAATTGCTCAATTCGGACTCGCTCGAGACTTTCAATGATCAGTTGCACTGGTCCGATGGGTAGCCTGCTCATTTTTTTGACCACAGCCAGGGTAGCAACCGGATAGATCTCCTCGAGGCTATTAATTTCAGCTTTTTCGTCTTCCTCCAGTCGCCCCTGGGCTTCTGGGCGAATCGCAGCCACAATTAGCTGCTTGTGCTCAGTCAGCATAGTTGACTCAGCTACTGCCACAGAACGACGCCTACCTGCTACGATTGGCAGCGTAATCCCTGGCAGTAACACAATGTTGCGCAGGGGAAGTAGTAAGCTGGTTTCCAGCTGTTTGTCTTGCCTGGAAAATACGCTAGCAGTGATATCCATAAAACCTTCCTCTCCCATCGATTCACGTTCTGCCTTTCGCCATCTCCGGGATATTTTGGTTGCAGGGAGCAGGTAAGCAATCTCAACAGCTCACTTTAGCCTGTATTTCAATTTTATGGTATTTTTTTTATGTTTATATAGGCTAAACCCTATTATTAATATTCTACCTTATCGATTTTTTCTTGCCATTCTTGGAAAGCTCTCAACGCTTCATCCGGCATCAATTGAATTATTGGGAGTTTGCGATCGCTTATCGGCAAGTCCAATTCCTCGTAAATGAACTTGTCATCAAATCCAATTTGAGCGGCATCAGCTTTAGTATTGGCATAGTAAACTTTGTCTAGCCTAGCCCAGTAGATCGCCCCGAGGCACATCGGGCATGGCTCACAGCTAGTATAGAGTTCGCAACCGGTCAGTTGAAAAGTCTGTAAGACCTTGCAAGCATCACGGATAGCTACAATTTCAGCATGTGCGGTGGGATCATTAGTGGAGGTGACTTGATTATGAGCTTTGGCAATAATCTCTCCATCCTTGACAACCACTGCTCCAAATGGACCTCCCTTTCCAGAGCGAACGCTGATCACAGATAGAGCAATTGCCTCATTCATAAAGCGACTGTTAGGCTGTGTCATGAATTTCCATGGTTTAGAATTTTCGCTTTGCCATGATAGCTCAGTCGTCAGGAGCGCAATTTTTAAGAAGGTGGGTTACGGCGCTTTTAAAGACTGATTGATCATCGCTCAAATCCTGGCCGCGCCTAACCCACCCTACTGGGCTGACATCTCTAAAAATGTAAGTTGGCTTGAACGAAGGGAAATTTGAAGAAGGTGGGTTACGGCGCTTTCAAAGACTGATTGATAATCCCTCAAATCCTGGCCGCGCCTAACCCACCCTACGCAATATCTAGGGGTTTGCCTTAACCTCGTGTCATTTTGATGTGCTCCATAATTATCTGCTTCTTAGCCTCTGAATATAAGGAAGGCTGCTCCTGAGGCAGTTCCGTAGTTTTCTGCAGGTGCTCCATGATTTTCTGTTTGCGTTGTTCTTCTGAAGTAGCCATAGTTAATATGTTGAGAAATATTGTCTTACATTAATTTATGTTAAAATTTATCGGATCAAATGGCAAGCTCAAATCCCCATCTTCCCCTAAGGCTTGAAGCTGCTGGAGTTTTTGGGGTGCTAAACCCAGCATCTGTTGAGCTTTGTTGATCTTTGATATAATGTATAGTTTTAAATCCCATACCGAAGTTCTTCTCAATCAGCTGGTGGTTGCGATTGCGTTCGCGAAGCGGTTCTTTTGGAACATTGAATTGTCCACAATCCCTGTCAAAAAATTTTTTTCTCAGCTTGATAGAGAGGATGCTTAGCAGTTATCAGCACGTTGTAACTTCCCCAATTGATAACTGCTATAGAGAGTAATTATATAATAAAAAAATGACCTATTATTAGCTTCGGAGACCAAACTAATGGTAGTGACGAAACCGAGAGCAGATCGGGTGGTTTTACATAACATTTCCTGGGAACAGTTTGAAAATCTGCTGCTGGATTTAGGTGACCATCGCTCTGCTCGTTTAGCCTATGATTATGGTACCATTGAGATTATGACTCCCTTACCTGAACATGAATATTATAAAGAGGTGATTGGTGACTTAGTTAAAGACCTGGCAGATGAACTAGATTTGGACTACGAAAGTTTAGGGTCAACAACCTGGCGGCGAGAGAGTAGCTTAGCTGGGCTAGAAGCAGATAATTGTTTTTATATCCAAAATGAAGCGGCGATTCGAGGCAGGTTGGACTTAGATCTCAACCAATATCCCCCCCCAGATCTTGCTCTAGAAATTGATATAACTAGTAAATCACTGCCTCGTTTGCCAATCTATTCTCGCTTAGGAGTCCCAGAAATATGGTGCTATGATTCTGGCAAACTAACAATTTACTTACTGCAAGAAGGTGAGTATGTAGAACAAGCAAAGAGTAGGATTTTTACTGAGTTACCGATTCAAGAGCTTCCTAGTTTAATTGAGCGCCATCGGGCTGATGGTAGGCGGGTAATTCGGCGATCAGTGCGAGATTGGGCAAGGAAATATTTTTAAAACATTCGATATTTTTGGATAATATTTAAGTCCTATTAATGTCAAGTAATAAAGAATTATAGCGTTAATCATACTTATAAGATAAAGTCAAGTTTATTCCCCCTACTCCCTACTCCCTACTCCCTACTCTCTAAAATCCCAAGGGCGTAAGTAACTTACCCAAGTTAAAACCCCTATAACTGGTATAGTTAAAACGGCAAACCATCAGATGCACTACCAATCAAAGTATGCCTAAGGCTGATGTTA
>NZ_JAAHGN010000026.1:0-24927 GCF_010672485.1 Moorena sp. SIO2C4
TATGATGGAGACTAAAACCGTATTTGCCTGTAGGGCAGCTTTTAAATCACTGGGATTGACCCGTCCCAGAGAATCCACTGGTAGCCTGGTCACTTGCCAACCCCACTGCTCCAACATGGCCACTGGTTGAGCGATCGCAGAATGCTCTACACTAGAAATAATGATATGCTGGGGTTTTTTGTAGCCTTGGGCAACCCCCATCACTGCCAAATTATCCGCTTCAGTACCGCCAGAGGTAAATGTAATCGATTCCGCTGGTGCATTGATTAACCTAGCTACCTGTATTCTAGCTCGTTCCAGTACAATGGCCGCTCGCTGACCCCACTGGTGTAAGCTAGAAGGATTACCCCACTGCTGGGTAAGCACATCTTGCATAGTTTTAATGACTTCTGGGCGTGGTGGTGTGTTGGCGCTATAGTCCAGATAAATTTGCATGGGTTTTCAGGCAACCAGCTATCTCTATCTTAAGCATATAACCTTTCCAGGTCTCTCTCCAACTGATGACTAATAACTGAAAACTAATAAGTAATGACTAATAACTAACCACCTGGTTTACCAACATTATAGTCCTCGTGGGACAAAACCGCGTGAGGAACCAATAAGCTACCCTGGTCGTGACAAATCATTCGGTAGTTGCGCGTTACAGGAATACTGATGATCCAGCGGTTGTGGCGCAGCCGCTTGCCACCAAATTCTCTGTAATCCTGGTGATTTTCCAAACCAGCGATTATCCCACGGGCTTTGACCACCACATGGGTAGGAAGGTTTTTTAAGTCAATGGGATCATCTTCAAAACTAGACTCCCACTGCCGTTTTTGCTGTTTTTTCTCTTCCCGTGCTCGGTTTTTTTGATCACATCGGTGGCATGTTTTACCATACCCCTTGTGGCCACACGGGAATGTTTTCTTTCGTCTTGGCATAAGACACTAGTTCGGGTTAAAGTCCCTAACCCGCTAATTAGGCTTTGGTGTAAACCATTCCATAAAAAAAGGCAATTAGGGGAGGGAGTTGAACTTGATGGCAACTGATATCCCCTGGTATTTTATGTTAATTCAACAACTGCATCTATTTGAATATTGTGCTGTTAGCATGGGGAAATCAGCTATCCAATCGGGTTTTTTGATGCCTTGAGTTCCCAACCAGCGTGCATTTACTGGAATTTGTATTATCTTTTGCTGATACTATTGATTTTGTGTGGCTGTCAACAAGCTCAGCCACAGGTGTCTCTTGAACCCCCTTTGCCCCAAGACCCTTGGGTTCAGGCTTACTTTAATCATAGTAGGTCAGCCCAATACACAGATCCTTACCGGGGAGTAACTCGGGAGGGAGATAACTTGGAGCAAGTGATTGTGGATGCGATCGCATCAGCAAAGTCCACAGTAGATGTGGCGGTTCAGGAGTTGCGTATGCCCAGAATTGCCCAAGCTTTAGTAGAACGTCAGCAAGCTGGTGTCAAGGTCAGAGTCATTTTAGACAATAACTACAGCCTTCCGGTAAGTCAACTGACCGCTGAGTCAGTGGCAAAACTCCGCCAAAGAGAACGCTCACGCTACAATGAGTCCCTAATATTGATCGACCGTGACGGAGATGGTCAGCTCAGTGCAACGGAAATTTCAGAAGGAGACGCTTTAATCATCTTAGGAAATGGTGGTGTACCTATGATTGATGACACAGCGGATGGTTCTCGGGGCAGTGGCTTAATGCATCATAAGTTTATAGTTATTGATAACAAAGTTTCTATTATTACCTCAGCAAACTTCACTCTTAGTGATCTACATGGTGACTTTCAGTTTCGAGAGAGTCGTGGCAATCCCAACAATCTACTTAAGATTGACAGTGTAGAGTTAGCTAAGCAATTCACCCAGGAATTTAACCTGATGTGGGGGGATGGTGCTGGCGGTAAACCAGATAGTAAGTTTGGTCTCAAGAAGCCATGGCGACCAGTAGAGCAAGTCACACTGAGAGATACAACTGGGGGGGATACAACTGTGGGGGATACAACTGGGGGAGATACAACTGTGGGGGATACAACTATCGCTATAAAATTCTCTCCAACCTCCACTACCAAACCTTGGCATCAGAGTACCAATGGTGTGATCGCTCAAATTCTTCCTCAGGCTAGGGAAACCATTCACATAGCTTTGTTTGTCTTTTCCGAGCAACGGCTAACCAATGTTTTAGAGGAATCCCATCAACAGGGTGTTCAGCTCAAAGCGCTAATTGAGCCAAGTTTTGCCTTTCGCTATTACAGTGAGGGTTTGGACATGATGGGAGTAGCTGTTGCTCACAAGTGTCAATATGAGAGTGGTAACCGTCCTTGGCGTCAACCGATTGCTACCGTCGGTGTGCCTCAGTTGCCAGAAGGAGATGTCTTACATCACAAATTTGCCATTCTCGATGGAAAGACAGTGATTACAGGCTCTCACAACTGGTCAAAAGCAGCAAATACTAGGAACGATGAGACCTTGTTAGTTATTCATAGCCCTATGGTTGCTGCCCATTTTGAACGGGAGTTTCAACGCCTCTATGGCAAAGCAGTGAAGGGAGTACCAGTTAGAGTTCAGCGAAAGATTAAAGCACAACAACAAAAATGTGTGCCTCTTGATCCACATTCTTGAGTAGAGCATACTATTGAATAGTTAGCATGACGGGTTATACCCCTCAATTAAATAGATGTGTTATATCAAGTCCAGTTAATCACTTTTAAAATGGTCTGTTGTTTTTTGTCGTTAGTCATTAGTAATTGGTAAAACCTCCACCTGCTAACCTTAATCGATATCTAGGGTTTCCTGGGTGTCAGAAATTCTCAAAGCTGTTAGCTGTCCGGTAAAAGAAGCCCCACATCTCAATGCTACGCCATGAGTGTGGTCAGAAGTTACCGCAATCAGAGGGTCGCCTTTATAGTTGGCAGGCTATGCATAAAAGAGGTGCGACCCGTGGCGAATTTAATTACGGGTCAAGCGCACCTTTGGTTAAAACTCGTGGAATAAGGCTCCACTCTTCTAAGGTTTCATCTCCGGGATGAATTTTGCACAGGATATGCACGGGACAGGGAAGCGAGCTATTAAGCTTCTTACTAATTCAGATCAAGTCATTCCACGTCGTTCTGCTTCTTGCTGTAACTGTCTTTTCTCGAAGTCAGTAATCCTGATTATCAGTTTCTTGTCTTTCATTTTTGGGTTGTCATAAGTTTATACACTTTATTATAATTAGAGTCGGTCGATAAGTAGGATGACAACGAACATGAGAATAGCATATCAGTATAAATTTAAACCGACAAAAGTACAGAAAATATTGATAAACAATTGGCTGTCAATGTTATGCGCTCAATATAACTACCTTTTGGCCGACCGGTTTTCCTGGTATGAACAAAATCGCTGTTCTATCAATGCTTGTCCCCTTGTCTGCCATCTTCCCGATCTAAGAAATAATCCCGATTATTTTAGTCAAAATAAAACTCTCCCAAACCTCAAAAAAACTCATCCTTGGTATAAAACAGTTCATTCTCAGGTACTTCAGGATGTAGTAAAAAGAGTTAAATTGGCTTTTGATAGGTTCATAAAAGGAGATAGTAATGGGAAACGGAGCGGGAGACCTAGATTCAAAAAGCGTCATCGCTACCGTACTTTTACTTATCCACAAATGAAAGAGGGGTGCTTGGAGGGTAATCTGATCAACCTACCAAAACTAGGAAAGCTCAAAGTCATCCTTCATCGCCCAATACCTGCTGGATTCAAGATAAAAACAGCAACTATCACCAAAAAATGTGATGGCTACTATTTAGTTTTATCTCTGGAAGATAAAACAGTTCCTGAGATAAAACCTGATATTAACCCTGACTCAATAGTTGGTATTGATGTTGGCCTCAAAGAGTTTTTGACTACTTCTGAAGGGGAAACCATTAATATTCCTCAGTATTATCGGAAGTCTCAAAAACGGTTAAAGGTTATCCAGAAACGAGTATCCCGACGCCAGAAGGGAAGTAACAACAGACTTAAGGCTATCAAGCAACTTGGAAAACAGCATAAAAAGGTAGCAGATAAACGGAAGGATTTCCACTTTAAAACAACCAATTATTGGCTATCAAAGTATGATGTAATCGCCCACGAAAAGCTAAACGTTAAGGGGATGGCTAAATCCCGATTGGCTAAATCTGTGTTGGATGCTGGGTGGTCAAGCTTCCTGGCGATACTGACAAGCAAAGCCTTGAATGCTGGCTTGTTGGCTATTCCAGTAAGTGCTCAGAACACCTCACAGAATTGTTCCAATTGCGGGAGGAAAGTTCCTAAAAAACTGCATGTCAGATGGCACGATTGTCCTCATTGCGGGTGCAGTCTTGATAGAGACCATAATGCAGCGATAAATATAAAAAACAGAGCGGAAGGGCAGTCCGTTCTTAAAGCCCAGCGCCTCCTAAGCAATAGCCGGATTGGCTGGGAAGCCTACACTGAACCCAACGAGTCAGTGTAGGAGCTGTCACGAGCAGCAAAACTAAGTTATTTAATTGCTTGACGACTTATATGGCAAATGCCACCTGGACTCGCCGCCATATTCTTGCCCTGGCTGATTTTACGCCAGATGAATACAATACAGTTTTACAAACTGCCTCTAGTTTTCGGGAGGTACTGTCCCGACGCACCAAAAAGGTACCTGCATTACAGGGTCACGTGGTTGCAAATTTGTTTTTTGAACCATCAACCCGTACTCGTAGCAGTTTTGAACTAGCGGCTAAACGTCTTTCTGCTGATATCCTAAACTTTGCACCAGGAACATCTTCCTTAAGCAAGGGCGAAACGATTCTTGATACAGCAAAGACTTACCTGGCAATGGGAACTAATATGATGGTGATTCGCCATCGGCAGGCGGGAGTTCCTCAAATTATTGCTACTGAGATGAATCGACTCGGTGTCCAGGTAAGTGTACTTAACGCTGGTGATGGTCAACATGAACATCCTTCTCAAGGATTGCTGGATTTGTTTACAATTTGTTCTTGCTTAGACTGGGACAATCCCCGCATAGAACTGCTTGCTGGAAAAAAAGTTACCATTGTTGGAGATATTTTGCACTCACGAGTTGCCCGTTCCAATATCTGGAGTCTCCTGGCGACAGGTGCAGAGGTTCATCTGGCTGGACCACCTACCCTACTTCCGCAATTATTTGCTGAATACAGTAGTACTCGTCTCCAACAACCTAGGGAAAAGCAACAGCAAGAGTTATGGGCTAAGTCTAGCCTTGGTCACCAGAGGCAGTACACCGAAACCCCTGTGATTTTAAAAACAACGGTACCGATCACAAGTCAAGCCAGCCATTCCCTTACGTCTACGCAACAGTTACCAATTAGTCATCCTAAGCTCTATATTCACTGGGACATTGAACCAGCACTAAAAGATGCTGACTTTGTCATGACCTTGCGGCTGCAAAAAGAACGTATGACGAGTCATTTGTTGCCTAGTTTGAGAGAATATCATCAGCGTTATGGGATTACCCGGGAGCGCCTCCAACTTTGCCAACCCAATGTTCACATTCTCCACCCTGGTCCAGTTAACCGAGGGGTTGAAATTAGTTCTGAGCTGATGGATGATCCCGAGATTAGCTTAATTCCTCAACAGGTGACTAGTGGAGTTGCGGTTAGGATGGCGCTGCTTTACTTAATCGGTAGTGGTAAGTTGTGACAGCTCATACCCTGAGTACATCAATTGCGCCAAGGTAAACCGTCACCATTACCCCATCTCACTGACCCCTGTACCAAACCCAAAATAAACTCTAGCAATCCTCTCCACTGCTGTTGACTAGCAGTGACTCCTTGCTTATGGATGTGTAGAATCAAATCTCGATCAGGATGGTTAACAATTTCCTGAGCATAGCGGTTGATCACATCACCATCTAGTTGAATCACAGTTTGGGCGCAAATTAAATCATTGATTGACTTGACATTTGCCCGTTGCTGTGAATTAGTTTTTAGCAATGCCTGATTCCGACTATCCAGTGCTGCTTTTAGTTCACTGAGCTTACGCAAACAACGCAAGAAACGATTGTTCTTAAGAATCTGTTGCGCTTGAAGCATTTCTTCTGAACTGCTGGTTTTAGTAGGGTTTGGTAGTCGGGTGTTAATTTGGTGCAATTCTACTGTTGGGTCGGTGAGGATTTCTTGGCCTCCTCTAGCCTGCTCTAGAACAGTGGGATCATACAAGGGTGAATGGGGATCACTCAGAAGCACGGTGTACTCTAGTTCTAAGGTTTTACGTAACTCAAGGTAGCGATCGCGTAAAGACTGATGAATTCCCTGTTGCTCTAGATAGTCTGCTGAGATCGGGTAAATATCCCGGTAAGTTTCCCAGGGGATGAACTTATCTCCCTTAATTTCCTCCACTACCATGGTGTTAACTTCTAAAGCTGTGATGTCAATCAAGACATCCCCCAAAGAGCCATAAAATTCATCAAGGGTTTGACCTAATCTAGAGGTAACATCAGGTGCGACCCGTGGCGAATTTAATTCGCCAAGGTCAAGGGCACCTCGTTTGAAAGGTGATGTTGCATCAGTAGTTGCTGGTTGCTTACGGTTTCTGGTCTTGGTCACGGCCATCGTAATTGTATAGTAACTACCCTAATATAAGTGGATATAAGTGGAAGAATTATCGTAAGCATTCAGCAGTCAGCAGTCAGCCGTCAGCCGTCAGCCATTCGCTACGCGAACAGTAGTGTGGCCATAAGCCATAAGCCATAAGCCATAAGCCATAAGCCATAAGCCATAAGCCATAAGCCATAAGCCATAAGCTGATAGCTGATAGCTGATAGCTGATAGCTGATAGCTGATAGCTGATAGCTGATAGCTGATAGCTGATAGCTGATAGCTGATAGCTGATAGCTGATAGCTGATAGCTGAATGCTTACGAATTATCGATTTCGACTCCTCCATGGAATCAAAATCGACCTAGGGCAGTCTGTAGATCACACTTAAGAGTATGATGTAAAGCTTACTGCTTATCCTTTAGCGCCAGAAAAAGCTAATTACCCCCAGATTAATCCTCTTTTTTACGTGGTTTTTTAATAAATAGTGACTCTTCTAGGCTAGGCCAATTATCATCATCAAGTTTTATGGGCTCAGATTCAGTCTGTTGTGCCACAGGAAAGTCAAACAAATCTTCCATGAGGTCCTCAGATGCTTTCTCTGATTGATCGGTGATCTCAGAGATTTCTAGAAACGGATCTAACTCTTGAGATTCATCCTGATTAACTTTATGGTTATCAGTTAGGTCATCAGTTAGGTCATTGGTCAGTTCTGAAGTATCTGGATCTTCCGAAGGTGCCGATAGATCCAAGCTATTTCCTAGAGATGGATAAGATTCCAGTTCATCAGTTGGGAAATCATCCCAGTCTTCATCAAGTTCTAAATCTGTTGCTGATCCATTGAGATTGCTTGGTGCAGTGAACGGATTAGCGTTTTTCGTTAATGTATCCCACTCATTATCCTCAGAGACATCCAATGAATCTATCTCAGGAGTGGTCAATTCTAGTGATGACTCCTGCGGTTGTTCCAACATCCAATCATCCCAATCCTCATTTTCTTCTAGCTCCAATGATTCTAGGCTAAGGATGTTAGTTTCTGCATCAATCTGTTGTGTGTCTTCTTCAAACAAATCACCCCATTCCTCTTCTAATTCATGGTTTGAAGCCTCAGTTGTGGGTTCTGGTGATAATGGTGTTGACTCCAAATCTTCTAATGTCAGGAGTTCCCAATTTTGATTATCCACTGCATCGGATGGCTTTAAATCAGCAGGTTCCGATTGTTCTTCAACGAATTCCTGCCATTGTTGATCAATTTCTGCATCTGAAACGTCTTGGTCACTTAGCTCCTGATCAGGCACAGATTCCAGTAATTCCCACATCGAGTCATCCCAATCGTCCTGTTCAGTTTCCGCTTCTAATGCCTGGGTGCTATCTGTGGATGGCATCAGTGAGGATTCCAGTTCGGCTGAGGGGACTTCTAGCAATTCCGGCTCAGTTTCTAGGAAAGAGTCGGGACTAGCCTGGGTTTCTTCTGGAACTGGGGGTGGAGGTACCAAGATTGACTCCAGTTCTGGTGCCGTATCCGGTAGAAAGTCAGGACTAATATCTGTTTCTTCGTCAATGGGGGGTGGAGGTACCAAGACTGATTCCACTTCTGGTGCCGTATCTGGTAGAAAGTCAGGAATAATCTCTGTTTCCTCTTCAATGGGGGGTGGAGGTACCAAGACTGACTCAGTTTCTGACCACCTATCCTCTAGGAAGTTTGCTATTGCTTCTTCCTCCTTCAATTCACTAATCTCTGGCAATTCAGTAGTCTCTGGAAACAAACCAGTATCAGAAACTACTTCATCGACTACTTCATCCACCAATCCAGGTTTTATGATTGGCTCAGTTACGGTGTAGGGATTAATCAATGAATCATCAAGGTTCCCTGGGGTAGGAGCTGTTACTGACTCAAGGTCAGCAGAGATGGTTGGGGGTGTTTCTGGTGCTGCCTGAGTCGGTTTGACTTCGGCTGGGGGAGGTTCTGCTACTAACTCCGAGGCAGACGCAACTGCTGCTGCTGCCAATCCAGTCCCCAAAACCGCTTTAGTAACTGTATCGACACGATGCTCTGTCTGTGACTCGACTGACTCGACTGACTCGACTGACTCTATGGCTACTCTAGTTTCAGTTACCGGTTCTATGCTTGGTAATAAATGGGTTTCACCCCTAGGGGATTCAGGCTCTATAACCCCAGTAGTGCTAGTTGGGTAACCTAGAGTGAGTAGAACCTCAAAGAGCTTATGCAGACTCTTGAGGTTGCTCTGAATAATTTGATTGCCTTGAGCCACCTGATCATTGTGAAATTGCCGCAGTTCTCTATAGCGACCATTGCCGATAAACTGGTCTCCTACTTCATTATCGATGGCACCGTTAATAGTATCAATGCGGGTACACATACGATGACCAGGTTTTGCCTGGGCTGCATCTAAATCCGTATTGGTGTCAGCTACCCAGGTGGTAATTTTCAAATCAACTGCTTCGCTCAGGGCTAGGACAAGAGCCTCTTTAATATTCCCTGTCTTAAGGTATTGTCTGAAGTCATCGCTAGGAGCCATAATAATATACTCGCGCTTATTAGGGTAGTTTTGTAATTTAGTTTAGATTGATTAATAATAAATAGTTTTTGATATTCCCACGTCCACCCTTGGGTTATAGTGGTAGGATTCTTTAAAGGATATAGCTTTTGTTGAAAGTTTCTCAGTGACTGTGAAGACCCAACCGTCAACCGTCAACAAACACTTGGTTATTTCAATTCTTTAGGTTAAATTTATATCAGACCACAACCAGTTAAGCAACCTAGCAGTGGCCATTACTGCTGAACACTTTGCCTGTCGCCGAAGTAGCAGATCACCTCAATACATTGATTCAATCTTAGGCTTACTGGGTTAGGCTTGCTGGTATGTTTGTGGTATAATTAATAGGTTTTGCGTGGCATGCCAAGCCAAAGCAATGCGCGCCTTTGAATCAATTACCTTTAGCAGTTGTTATTCCCTGACGATAGTAGGTCTGTTTAACAGTAATAATAACTAAATTATGCCTGAATTTCTGCATTTATGACCGTGGCTAAAGGGTTGGCCTCATTACTACCCAGGCTTAAACTGTGGTATTGGTAGTCACTTGGCTTGTTACGGTGGTTACGAGGTTTTGCGATCGCATCCAAGGCATTCTATAGGCTATCTGTAGGGTGCGTTATTAACGCACCGTAATAGTTATAGCTGTTCTCATAGCAATGAGGTACACAGGATTTTTTTCCTATTCCCTATTCCCTATTCCCTATTCCCTTTTTTGGCAGATAGACTAGAGCTACTATCAGTACCTAGGTCAGACCCTTGGGGTAGCCGACCCATGGTAGTACTCAGAACAGTAAACAGTTGTTGCAAATTTTCCAAATTTTGCTGAATAGTCTGGCGTCCTTGTTGTACCTGCTGTAGGTGAAATTGCTTCAGTTCAGTGTAAGGTCCATTGCCCATAAACTCTGAACCAACTTCGTTGTTGATTTCACCATCAACAATATTCATGCGAGTACGCATTTGACAATCAGAGGTTGGCTGGTCTAGCTCAGCTGAGGAATGAGGAGCTGGGGTAGATGAGGATACCCAAGTTGTAATTTCTAACTCCACTGCTTCACCTAGGGATAGGGTCAGGGCATCCCTAATGTTACCTGCCTTGATTTGTTGTTTAAAGTCGTCTTTAGTGGTCATGGATTTTTTTGTTGCCCTAGTCCTTCGTTCTTAGTTATTAGTAGTCAGCTCACAGTCTGCTGGTAATTACAAGCGATGCAGCGCGGTCTTGGGGAGGCAGCGCGGTCTTGGGGGTTCCCCCGGAGACGAAACCTTAGACAGGCTCGCCTTTATGGTTGGTAGGTTATGCAAAAAAGGGTTAAAACTTATTGATTAAGGCGAGCCTGTCTTACGGTAACTTCAAACCACTCGCGCTTTGCCGTGGTTTCCCCGGAGACGAAACCTTAGAGAGGGTCGCCTTTAATGTCGGCAGGTTATGCAGAAAAGGGTTAAATATTTTTTAATAAGGCTCCACTCTCTTACGGTAACTTCAAACCACTCGCGCTTTGCATCAAGACAATGTCAAACATCTGAATGCGTAGTGCTATACCTTTTGCCTTCACTTAACCCATTACCCATTACCCATAATGCCCTTAGGTGTTTCTGTTTTGGGGTCATTTACTATAGCAGGGCAACGGATGCTAAAAGTAGAGCCAACACCAATCTGGCTTTCCACCGTAATTTGACAACCCATCATCTGGCAGAAGCGTTGGCTGATGGAAAGACCTAAACCCGTTCCACCATACTTTTTGGTGGTTGAATTATCTGCCTGGGTAAATGGTTGAAATACTTTGTTAAGTTGTTCTGGAGTCATACCAATGCCAGTATCAGCTACCGAGAATATCAACCAATGATCAGATTCGAGATTCGCTAAGGTATTGGAGGAGGTAGGAATATCGATTGTGGTGTAGGAAGCACTTGAGGATCTCGAATAAGGTTGGGATAACTCCAAGATCAGTTCGTTCTTGCCATTGCTATGGTTACTTCCTTCACGCTTAATGCTAAAAGTAATCGTGCCTGTTTCAGTGAATTTAGCAGCATTACTTAGCAAGTTTAACAGAACCTGCTTGAGCTTAGTCCGGTCAGCCACCATTGTGCCGAGAGAGTCAGCACTGCTGATCTTTAGACTATTGTTCTTTTTCTGCATCAGTGGCTTAGCAAGGCTTTCCAATTCCACTATCAGGGTAGTAACATCAAAGCTTTCTAAGTACAGGTTCATCTTGCCCGCTTCAATCTTTGAAATGTCTAGAACATCACTGATCAGTGTGAGCAGGTGCGTACCAGAGTTCCAAATCTCCTTTAAGTCAGAGACGAACTCGTCATAGCCTAACTCCTCGGCATCTTCCCAGAGCAACTGACTTAAGCCAAGAATACCGTTAAGGGGTGTCCGTAGCTCATGGCTCATACTAGCCATAAAGGCACTCTTGGCATGGTTAGCTTCTTCAGCCGCTTCTTTTGCCTGTTGCAACTCAATCTGAGCCAACTTGTTCTCCGTAATATCCCGGACAATGGTCAGCACTTCTTTATCTCCACTGACCACAATCCGTGCTTCAAAATGGCGGCGTTGGCCATTAATAAACCTCTCATGTTCAAAGATTTGGGTCTCCCCAGTTTCCAAAGCTTGCTGAACATTGCGGATATAAAGTTGAGCTATCTCTAGTGGTAATGCATCATACACCGTTTTACCCAAGACTTGATCAAAAGACCCAAAAGAGTTCTGATTCCTTGCCACTTTATAATCTAGAAATGTACCATCGTGACTAAAGTGCAACATTAAATCTGGAATAGCATTGAGCAAGGCTCGATTTTTACCTTCACTTTGGCGCAGATCTGCGGTTTGCTGTTCCAAACTTTCAATGAGTTTTCGCAGCCGGGAAGTCATCCGGTTAAAGGAATCTGCCAACACCGCTAGCTCATCCTTGGTGTGAACAGTAATCTTCTGGTTCAAGTCCCCAGCCGCCAGACGCTGGGTTGCAGCAGTCATCTGTTGCAATGGTTCAGTGATTGACCGACTCAGCAGCAGTGCCAACAGGGTACCGGCAGCGGCTGCAGTTATTGCCACCACTAGACCTTGATTGCGTACCGCAGCAATTTTATTGTTCAGGGGAGCTGTAGACAGTCCGACACTAATCGCTCCCACTGTCTGATTCCCGAGAATCACTGCTTTCCCAACAGTAAGTTGGTCAGCATCCCAATCAACATATATCTTATCACGTTTTAGCCTTAGCAGCTTCTCGCCAACAGGGTCACTCTCGATACTATACACCTGACCATCTACCGAATCGGCTTTGGCTACGATCCGTCCATCTTTTTGGTAGATAAAACCCTCCTCCACTAACCCCTGATCCCCCAGCTGCTCCATGACCTGCTCCAAAGAATCAGGATCTGCAAGGTAGAGCGCATCAGCAGTCACTAGGATCAGAGTATTAAGCAATAGATTAGCCTGTTGCTTGAGTTCTTTACGAAAGGTTTGTTGCTCACGGTGCAGAGATAGCATGGTGACACTAGCCACTGCCACAATCACCAAGCTAGTCATGGTCATTGTCAGTTTAGTGGCTAATGGCCATTGTCTCCAGCTAAATCTGCCCATGCAATTTACCGATTCTCAACAATGTTGTATAACTGTTGCATCCTTTCCAACCCCTGTAGAGTTGGGAACTCATCAAACTTAGCAGTCTTCTGGAACTTAGTCAGCACTTCTTTGCCCTTGGGGTCGTTATGCATGGTACTCAGGATACTCTTGAGCTGAGCCAGTAACTCAGGATCCATATTGCCTGGAACCATCACGACTTGCCGAGGTACTTTTTCTGTTTCAGCCAAGATACTCATGGCTTGGCGGACATCCTCGGGGACTTGCTCGAAAGTCTGGTTATCCACTGCACCAGCGTCTGCCTTTGAGCTAATCACCCATTGGATAGTATTTTCATCATCATCACTGAAGATATACCCCACCTCATTAGCTGCCACTACATCACTGCTTGATCCCTTTTCATTAGGCTTCAAACCTGCTTCAATCAGATAAGCCATAGGTAACATATAGCCAGAGGTCGATTGTCTATCATCAAACGCGATCTTCTTACCCTTGAGGTCAGCTAGGGATTTAATCCCTCGGTCTTTCATAGTAAAGATAATCGTGTGGTACTCAGCATCACCCCGTTTCCAGCGGCGCAAAATTGCTTGAGCACCAGACTCTTCATTAATCCTCATGGCTGGGTAGAGGCTATCGAAGTATAGGTGTACCTCCCCTTCTTTGAGCCAGTTGATCATGGTAGGAAAATCCGAGGCAATTTTTACTTCGCCAGTTTTAATATCGAACTGACTCAACTTGTCAGCCAGGTAATTTGCCAGGGGCTGGAAGCGGCGGATCTTTTTAGCTGGATTTTTTGAAATATCACCTAAGACAATCACCTTCGTGTCTTCAGAAATTGTTGATGGCTCTAAGTTAGGCTTTGATTGATCTGCTGGTTGAGTACAGCTCACTAATGAAGTGAGCAGACCAACGAGCATAACTTTTCCTAACAGCTTGGTTAACATAGTGTCCTACTCTCAATTACAGTTAGAACCGATGTCTTCACAGGTAGATACTAGGGTTAGCCATGTCAGGATGGCTACCTTAGCCAACTTAGCAAAGTTTTCAGTGAATCTACCTAAGAATAGCGATTTACTGCAGGACACTCTACCTCAACACAAAAGCCCATAGGTAAATTCACTGATTCGGTTATCCCCTTGAACTGTAGATGCCTTAGTAATTGCTTGGGTTAGGTGAAGATCAATACAGGAAAACTTAATGCCAGAACACCCTAGTGCAGTTGGGCTAGAGCGAGTTGCATGCTTAGAGGGAATGACACACTCGCCTGATGGACAAAGGGAAAAGGTATTCCTCTTACCCCAAGGCCTTTTCCTTAGCCCTTTTCCTTGTCCTAGTAGGTATTGCCTCCGAACAATCATCTCTTTGAAAGTACCTTAGTTTCACCAGTTTCACCTCCCCATAGACACCCTGTGCTAAAGCAGACCTTGCATAGCTCGAAGCTCCGGTTTCTTGAGAAGTCATAGATTACCTCCCGGTTAGACAATGACTCTTGAGCATCGGAGTAGATGCATTAGTGTGGTAGAACCTAGGAGCTATTTTATATGGTATCACTTTATCTGGTCATATCACATTATCTACTTACTAGCAATTGTTTTGACAACTTAATAGTTATGGGATCTTAATGTACACCTTATACTAGACTATATCGAATTGCATTATTGTAGTTTTTTATAGTTTATAATTGTATTTTTTTGTATATTTAGTGTTTTTTTTAAATATATGGAATATATTCCCATTAACAATAGTAAGCTAAATATCAAATAATAACGACATAATTAAATTAATGTTAAACAATTTTATATTAATTTAATTATTTTTCGTTCCAGGATTAAGTTATAATTGAAAATTATACTTGGTCGTATAACTAGCTCGACGCTCTAAATTTGGCGTAAAAAGGTTAACTACCCTAAATAATATTGATACGGCATTTTACACTCTGCTATACATAAATAATATTTAATATATTTGTTAAAAACAAATAACAATAGCTAGTTTTATATATAAAAAACTATAACAAAACAAATAGTAATTATGATTAATATTCAGAGTTATAATTAAGTTTTTAGATAAAAACTTAATCAGATATCCAAAACTATGCTAATATTTCTTAATCATATTCTGTAAATTACCGCCAAAGTGGCGTGAAACAAAGTTGGATTAGCTTTTAAATTAAAGTTATCCCATCAGGCTGTGGTGATTCCTTATTTAAAGATTGAGTAAAGAATTTGTGAAGTTTCAGTAAAGATTTGGTGAAGTCTCAGTGAATATTACTAGAACTACACGAAATTGATCACTGATATAAAAAATTGCTCATATAAATTGCATCATAAATTGGATCAGAGGCATTTCATTTACAGTATTAGCTAAGTATTACCTATACCTAGACACAGCCAGGAACACCATGGTAAAACATCAGAGTCCATCCATTTTTCCTAGAAAAATGCCTAAAATCATACAATCAACCTTATACTCAACATTGCTGTTGGGTATACTAACATCACCTGCCGCCGCCTTCTCCCTAAACATCAAACCGATTTCTACCTTTTCCACGGGAATCTTCGATGATGGAGCGGCGGAGATATCGACTTTCGATCCACTCAGCCAAAGGTTATTCGTTACCAATGCTAGTAGCAATCAAGTCGATGTCCTGGATTTTGTCGGAGGCAACCTCTCGTTATCCACCACCATCCCCCTGGCATCGTTTGGGGCAACACCAACCAGTATTGCCTCTAGCAATGGCTTACTAGCGGTTTCCGTAGCCAATGAAGTGGGAACTGATCCAGGAACAGTGGCTTTCTTTGACACCAACGGTAACTTCAAAACATCGGTCACAGTTGGTGCCTTGCCTGACGCGGTAACCTTTACCCCAAATGGCAGAAAGTTACTAGTTGCCAATGAAGGAGAGCCAGCCTTTTCAGAGACTTTAGGTCAGATCGTTAATCCAAAGGGGTCGGTTAGTATTATCGACCTTCTTGACCCGAAGCATCCTACTGTCAAGACTGCAGACTTTAGTTCGTTCTCAAAACAGGATCTGGAAAACCAGGGAGTGCAGCTGTTTGTCGATGCATTCGAAAAAATTGAGGCTTCATCCCAGGAGGAATTCGGCATTGAGGATTTATTCGAGTCTCCGATTACCCCTGATCGGGATATCGAACCGGAAAACATCACTGTCTCACACGATAGTAAAACTGCCTGGGTAGCACTTCAGGAAAACAATGCCATTGGTGTTCTCAATCTAGAAACTAATGAGTTCTCCAAGGTTGTGGGTCTCGGTGTCAAAGATCACAGTGAGCCTAATAATGGTTTAGATACTAGCGATAGAGACGATGCTATCAATATCGAAAACAGGCCAGTGTTTGGGTTATTCCAGCCAGACCAACTTGATGTCTATACCGTTGACGGCATAACTTACTTAGTTAGTGCTAACGAAGGCGATTTCCTCCGGATTGAGGGTGACTTAGACGGTGAAGAAGAAACGTTTTTCGAGGAAGATGAACGGATAAATGACTTAGTGTTAGACCCAACTGCCTTCCCTGATGCGATCGCTCTACAAGAAGATGATGTTCTAGGACGTTTGCAAGTTTCAACGATCAATGGTGACCCTGATGGAGACGGTGACTTTGACCAACTGTTTGCCTTTGGAGGACGCTCCTTCTCAATTTGGGAGGTAACACAGGATGGCTTAGAGCTAGTTTTTGACAGTGGCGATGCTTTTGAACAAATAACTGCTGACCTATTTCCGGATTTCTTCAACGCTGAGGGTGAGGAAAACAACTTTGATACCCGCAGCGACAATAGAGGTCCGGAACCCCAGGGCATCAGAGTGGTTGAGTTATTCGGTCGCACCTTTGCCTTCATCGGTTTTGAGCAGATTGGTGGCTTCATAGTCTATGACGTTACCGATCCTGAAAATCCATTCTTTGTCAATTACATCAACAACCGCGACTTCCTAGGAGATCCTGAGGCTGGTACAGCAGGGGATCTTGGTCCTGAAGGATTGCTTTTCATCTCAGCAGAGGATAGTCCTAACGACACACCGATGCTAGTTCTTAACAATGAGGTCAGTGGCACAACTACTGTCTACTCAATCGAACAAGTACCAGAACCAAGTTCTCTATTGGGTCTGTTACAGGTTATTGCTTTAGGGTGTATCGCTTGGAAGGGAAAGCTTTCAACAACATGTAAAGAGACTAGCCTTTAAAGGCAAGTAAGACTGGGGGAATAATATCTCCTCCAGTTTAATCACTGACTATGCAGGTAAATCGTTAATTGTTAATTGTTAATTGTTAATCGTTAATTGTCTATGTAATTATTTAGGTGTAGGGGTTGACAAACTCTGTAACGTGTAAATTTGGCAGCAAAAATCAGCAGATTTGGATTGTTTAATACAGTTTGAGTCAGGCCGCTGGCAAAATGCTCAAAAGAGCTTCTAAAGCCACCCCAAAACCTGAATAATTACATTGTAAATTTTAAATTTTAAATTTAAAATACACACCACAGCCTTTACTCTAATCAACTTAATCTAAATTTAATCTAAGTTTTATCGAAATTTAATCTAATCAATGTAATAAAACTGTTTTAATTTGGTATTAATCCATCTGCCCATTACTCCCTAAAATAATTTATGATTGAGGGTAAAAAATTAATTAATTGGGTTATGAATTTGGTCAAGGCCAAGGAATCTGGGGATTAGCGGCCAACTCGCTAGCCACTGCTGCTGCGCCGTATTGATTCAGATGACTCGGATCAGCAAAATACTGATTTTGGTTTAGCCACTGCCTCCCCATATCGATAAAGATAAATCCTTGATCAGTTTGTTTGAGCATCCACTGTTGCAATTTCTGTTCACGACTCAGACGCACTGGATCTAAATAGTCTTTGGTAAGGGGTAAGTTAACCACCACTAAGGGAATATTTTGTTTCTTCAAAAAGCTTTTAATAGCATTGACAGCAGTAGTCTGCTTACCGGCAAAACTGAAGGGCTGATAATCGGCATCATATCTCCCTGACACTCGTGGATGGCTCCGATAGTAAATTTTTGGGTTAAAGGTGCCATTCATAGGGAGAAAACCATTAGCATTGATGGCAAAAGTACTATAGCCAGTGTTGGCGGGAGTTGACTGTTTTGAAACCAGTTGCAGGTTGCAGGTTGCAGGGTCTAGGTTGCAGGGTCTAGGTTGCGGATTTGAAGTTAAGGTCGCTGTTGCCCAAAGTCTAGTTTCCGGTGCCCATTTTTGATAAATTTTACTAGTAACACTGGAAATAGTAGACTCAGAAATAGCTTGGCAAGTATTGGCTGATTCCTTTTGACTTTTAGGAAGTGTGGGGCGATCGCCTGCCAACAAACGTTTATATCCCTCAGAGGCGACAAGGGATTGATAGGTGCGGTCTACTCGTCCACTATTGAAGGCACGCACCCCATCAGCCCAGATCACTAACCGTGGCAATTGTTCTGGAGTCAGGAGCTGACGGAGTTGGAAGTCAACAAATTGAGCTGTGGCACCATTGACCCCAAAATTGAAAACCTTTAGCTCTCCTTTGCCTAATATCCCTAAGGATTTTTGGAGTTGCTGAGGATCAAGCCCTTGCAATGCCCGGGAACTACCTACAATGAGAATGTCAGGCCTACCAACGGCAGCAATATAGGATAGATAAAGCCGCAGCTGCTGATCAAATATTTCGTTATCAAAACTAGAGAAGGGCAAGGATGACGTGGTTGCTACTGCTTCTAGGTAAGCTAACTCTAGGTTCTTGATATATTCAGCAATTTTTTTTTGAGCAAAAATCCGTTTAGGACTGTCTGCTGGGATAGCTTGCAAATCCTCAATGGCTTGAATCCACTCATTGATCACAAAATTCCAATCTTCTGTTGATCGAGCCAATTGTGCCATACCAGTTGCTCTTCGTTCTTTTTTCATACCCTTGGTAATCGGATCAATAGAAGAGCAGGCTGGGGGAGAAACCTGATCGACTACTTGATTGCCAGGGGATACTGCTAGTGAGGGGAGTAGTGTGTTTCCTGCATGGTAGAGTGGCGTAGTCTTCCAAAAGCCAGCGGCAAGTAGAAGTGATACTATGGTAGCGCTACTGTAGAGTCTAAACCAGAATTTCGGCATAGTTTCGCTCTTGGTACCCTCAACTTACTTCAATCAGTTCAAACAGAACTATGTTGACACTCCACCTTCTGAGAAGGAAAAGGATTATTAGTGAGAGCGAGTCCAATATTATCTAGTTTAACACAACTTTGATACCAATGTATTAACAGAGTTTGCTCAGTTCATTCTATCTATAATTATCTATAATTAGGATAAGGAGGTTTAGTTAAACCGTTCTGCTTCAGCCAATTCGTAGTAAGACAGTTTTTAGGTTTCACCACATAGTTGAATTAAAACAGTTCTGTCTCTAGGTCCATCTAATTCAACGAATAAAACCGATTGCCAGGTGCCCAAAGCTAATTTGCCATCAATAATAGGAATATATTCGCTGTTGTTTAGCATCATTGCCATTAGGTGAGAGTGGGCATTGATCGGCTCATCAGGAGGTACAATCCTTAAGTGCAGGTCATTATGGAGATATTTACCATCTTTAGGGGCTAGCTTGTTTAGATGGACTTTGATATCTTCGAGTAATCGTTCTTCATATTCATTAATTGCTAACGCAGTAGTTGTATGTCTGGAAAAGACTAAAGCATGACCGTTTTTAACCCCAGTAACCTCTAGTAATTTGCTGATGTAATCGGTGATATTGTAGATGGCGATAGGTTCGTGGGTTTTAAGTTCGATTATTTCACTCTTGACCAGCATGACTGCACACCAATAAACTAATAACGTTGACAAGTAAACTAAAATTCCAGAAATTTTGAAGATGAAAGAGCAACTGCTCCGTTGGCTTAACCAAGTTTTAATGTTCGATGTTTTTCTAGTCTTATTGAGCTTTTTTTGGTTTGCGATCGCATTGGTTGGTCGTTCGGTTGGTATTCCCTTAGGACTGGAACTATGGTACAGCCTTTGGGAACCAGTATTTACTCCCGCCATTGGCGTGCTGATGGCTGGAGCCATAGTTAGTGGACTAATTAACCAGATTTCTAAGCGTTTGACGTCGAATTGAGTGAATAAGTGCGTCAGTACGTCAGTCCTGAGTAATGAATATAGGAAGTAACTGGTCTATAGCATTTTTGGTATGGGTAGAACATATGGATAAAGCATGGATACTGATTCGTAAGCATATGCGCTACGCGCACGCTACGGGAAAAGCAGTCAGCTGACTGCTGATAGCTGATGGCTGATAGCTGATGGCTAATAGCTGAATGCTTACACTGATTCATTCTTAATCCTTAATGCTTCATGGTTTATGCTGAATCCTTGATACTTCATTTCATACTTTTTATAGGCAAGAGCCATGTTGCGTAAAGCTTTGTTGGTCTTAACCATGATTGTCATAGTCGGTTTGGCAAACCCGAGCACTGCCCAAACCGCTGAGTACCCCAGTCTTTGGGATAAATTAGCAGAACTAAAGTCTCATGAGTTTGTGGATTTAACCCATACCTTTCATCCCCAGATTCCCCACTGGCCAGGCTTTGATCCTGAAACACGCACCACAACCTACTACTACGATGAGATGATTGGCACCAAGGGGTCTGGATTTTGGGCACAGCGCTATAATATTCCTGGTCAGTGGGGTACCCATGTTGATCCGCCAGCTCATTTCGTCAGGGGTAAACGGTTTCAGGATGAAATCCCGGTCACTGAAATGGTGCTACCCCTGGTGGTAATCGATGTCAGCGACAAGGTCAGTCACAACCCCGACTATCAAATTACCCTGGAAGATGTACAAGCTTGGGAACAGAAATATGGTTTGGTGCCAGAA
Source organism: Moorena sp. SIO2C4 (assembly GCF_010672485.1). Lineage (NCBI taxonomy): Bacteria > Bacillati > Cyanobacteriota > Cyanophyceae > Coleofasciculales > Coleofasciculaceae > Moorena > Moorena sp. SIO2C4. The sequence continues at coordinate 20,569 of NZ_JAAHGN010000026.1, forward strand.
GGGGCATTTGTAGCAATGCGTACGGATTGGTCTAAGGCTTGGCCAAGTATGACCAAAATGCGTAATGCTGACGCTAATGGTATTGCCCATTATCCTGGCTGGAGTGCTGAAGTACTGAAATATCTTTACGAAGAACGCTACATTACTGCTTCCGGTCATGAACCAACTGATACTGACCCTGGAATTGCCACTAGCCAAGGGGACTATTCCCTAGAAAATTATATTCTCAGCCAAGACAAGTATCAGATCGAGTTGCTGACTAACTTGGATCAGGTGCCGGAGTATGGTGCGATCGCAATAGTAACTTTTCCTAAGCCCCTGAAAGGTTCTGGTTTCCCAGCCAGGGTGTTCGCAATTATTCCCTAGTAAGGCAAGAGGCAAGAGGCAAGAGGCAAGAGGCAAGAAATTATATAGGAATTTTTAGTTGCGTAGGGTGCGTTAGGGGCGGGCTTGCCCTCATCTTCAACACCGAGCGCCAGTGTTAGCTTGCTGCCCGTAACGCACCAACCAAGGGCTCGCACTGATTTTCCGCCTCGTAGCCACCGTTGGGACAGCCCGCCCGGAAATGAAACGGGCAAGATGCCCGTTCCACCAAGATGCCCATTCCACCCACCGAGTCAAACACTAAAAATGAGATGCACCCGTCACCCCACACCCAGTAAGGCTAATCATGCTGTTTGTCACCCCCTCAGCAATAATGGTAAAATTTAATTCTTAACTAAGGAAAAATTAAAGTGAGTAAATCATGACTAAAAAAGTTATTTCAATTTTCAATAACAAAGGGGGTGTTGGAAAAACAAATATTATATGGAATTTGGGAATAGCACTTGCCGACAAAGCTAAAAAAGTTTTATTTATTGATTTTGATCCTCAGTGTAATCTTTCTATTGCAGTTATTGGGTATGAGGAATTTGAAAAATGTCTTGAAAATGATGAGAATTTTCCTTTTGGAAAGACCATTAGAAGCTATATACAACCTTATATTCAATCACTTGAAAATACTCAAGTTTTTTCAGAAAAACCAAAATATAAACCCAAAAATAATAATAAAAATAAAAGCTTATTTTGGGACAATATAGATATTATACCTGGTGATTTTTGGCTGAACAGATTTGCCGATTATTTAAACGTTGGTAGTGATGTCAATGGTGGAAATGGAATTCATAGATTTCTTGTTCTTGAAAGTTTAATCAAAAAAATAGAAAAAGAAAGAAATGTGAATTATGATTATGTACTGATCGATTTAGCCCCTTCATTTAATACACTAGTTAGATTAGCATTGTATTGCTCAGATTATTTTTTAGTCCCTTGCACAGCTGATTTATTTTCAGCTTATTGTGTAGGGTTAATTGGTGAAGTACTACCATCATTTATTGATGATTGGATTCAAGGTAAAAGTAAATATTTAAAATTAAACCCATATGACAAACTTGTTTCTAATAAAGGAAAACCAAAATTTGGAGGATGGATTTTTAATGGGTTTGATACAAAGGTAAAAAAAGGAGCAATTAATAAAATTGCAGCTGACAAAGCTCAATTTAATAAAGTTATAGCTTCAGTAGAAAATAATCTTTTACCGAAATTAAAGAGTGATATTGAGGATTATGAATGTGTTCCAAATTTTGTACCTAGAGAACCTGTTGCAGAAATAGAAGATTTAAATACAATTGCATCAGATAGTATAGTACAAAATATTCCTATACAATATTTATCCAAAGAAAAACCAACGAGAGAGATACAAAATGGTTCATGGTCACAAGGTCAAAAAAGATTAATGTCAAGCATGAGTGAACAATATAATTCTTTAGCAGAGTATATAATCAATAATTTTTGAATGTTAATCCGAAGCTGGGATTATCTGCTAATACTTATTTTTTTATTAATTAGGGTCTGCTGCATAAGTGTGGAAGCCATGCATCAGAAGGGTTTCAATCATTTTTGGTCTCGCCAAGTGCAAGAAAATGGTATCTAATAGGCTCAAAAACCTTGCACCTTCATGGAAAATTCCCTAAAACCATTAACCATTAACCTCACCTAAAACCTAAAACCTAACACCTAACACCTATTCAAACCCGAAAATTACGACTTATTCAGCAAACCCTAATTAGTCATGATTAGTCGGGTGCATATCAATACATACTGTTTGACCGGGTGGGTGGAATGGGCATCTTGCCCGTTAGAATTTTCCGGCGGACTGTCCCAATACTGGCTAGCGAGAAAATCAGGGGTAGCCAGTCCACTACGCAACTGTAACAGCAATAAATCACCAATCAATCGAATTGGTATATAGGGCTGAGCGCTAATATTTAGGAACCTTTTGGAGATTCAGTCAGTCTAATAATTCTAATGGAAGAGGTTATCTCTCAACAGGCAGATCTAACCTAAGAGCAGTAGCTCAATTTCTCAATTTAGAGGACACAAAGATGAAAGGGATTTTCGGTGCTCTACTACCAGGACTGATCACAACCGGTTTTGTAGGCGCAACACTACTACCCGCTGCACCGGCGGCTGCCGATGATTTATTAAGAGATATCGGTATTGGTGCGGCTGCTGGTGCAGTAATTGGAGAATTAACTGACAACGGCTCATTGATTGGTAATGGTGCCAATGGCGCTGCTGCTGGTGCTGCTGTCAATGCTAGTAAGCGGGATAGAACTAGAGCTCAGCGCAACAGTGCTGGGAGTCTAGTTCAAGATGTAGGGTTTGGTGCTGCTGCTAGTGTGGTCACTGGCGTAATCATTGACAATGGCTCAGTAGTGGATAATGCGGTTAAAGGCGCTGCTACTGGTCTAAGCATTAACCTCCTAGACCGTTGAGATTTTTAATCGTTAGTAACCGATGTTTATTGGTAACGCTAAGTAGGTTAGACTTACTTAGCGTTACCTAGGATAAATGCTCACCTTCATCGTGCAGCATTTATCCTGCTGGCTTAGCCCAAAGGAAACACCAATGCGATCGCATTCGCCCCCTACCAATTAGGATTCACTATCACCACTATCCAAACCATATCCGCCACCTCCAGGGGTCTCAATCACAAACACATCACCTGTATTCATTTCCACTACCCCAGTACTACCCAACTCCTCAACCGTTCCATCCTTCCGTTCCACATAATTTTTTCCCAAAGCACCCGCTTCACCACCATTTAACCCAAAAGGCTTGACCACTCGACGTCCAGATAGAATTCCTGCGGTCATAGGTTCTAGGAAACGAATCTTGCGAATCACGCCATTACCCCCACAATGAACGCCCTTACCGCCACTATCGGGGCGAATCCCAAACCTATCCAAAAGTACTGGAAATCGCCATTCCAACACTTCTGGGTCAGTTAAGCGAGAATTGGTCATGTGAGTATGTACCGCATCTGTTCCATCGAAATCAACCCCTGCCCCAGAGCCTCCACAAATCGTTTCATAGTATTGATAGCGCTCATTGCCAAAGGTAAAATTATTCATAGTACTCTGAGAAGCCGCCATCACTCCTAAAGCACCATAGAGCGCATCGGTTATTGCTTGGGATGTTTCCACATTGCCAGCTACCACTGCTGCTGGATAAAGGGGATTGAGCATAGAACCTTCCGGAATAATCACCTCCAAAGGCTTCAGACAACCAGCATTGAGAGGAATATCATCATCCACTAGGGTGCGGAAGACGTATAGCACTGCTGCTTTGCATACCGCTGACGGTGCATTAAAATTACTGTCTAACTGAGCAGACGTACCGGTAAAATCAATCTTGGCACTACGGTTGTCCCGGTCAATAGTAATGGTGACCTGAATCTTAGCACCCCCATCTAACTCATAGCTGAAACTGCCATCTGTCAGCACATCAATCACCCGGCGCACCGACTCCTCAGCATTATCTTGGACATAACCCATATACGCTTGCACTGTCTCTAATCCATAGTGGGCTACCATCTGCCGTAACTCTTGGACACCCTTCTCGTTGGCAGCAATCTGTGCCTGTAAATCAGCTATATTCTGAGTCAGATTCCGGACTGGGTATTGACCCCCTAACAGAAGTTGGGTTATTTCATTTTCTCGGAATTTACCATTCTCAACCAGCAGGAAATTGTCAATTAATACCCCTTCTTCCTTCACACTCGTACTGTTAGGAGGCATGGAACCGGGAGTGATACCACCGATGTCAGCATGGTGTCCTCGGGAAGCGACAAAGAATAAAGGGGAGAGGGGAGAAGGTTCCTTTAGCCCTAGGGAAGAGTTGAGGAAAACTGGGGTAACAAGGGTGACATCTGGGAGATGAGTGCCACCGTTATAGGGATTGTTGAGAATATAGACATCCCCAGGTTTGAGAGTATCACCATGGGCATCAATCAAGCTGCGGACACTTTCACTCATT
>NZ_JAAHGN010000260.1:0-7960 GCF_010672485.1 Moorena sp. SIO2C4
GTAACGAAAAAACGATAGTAATAAGTAGTAAAACGGACAAGATATACTTAAAAAAGTACATAATTTAGAAATCATAAATCAGTACTACAATACTCAGCAAGACCATCAAGAGAGAGACACTAAACTATTATTATGCTAAAGTTCCTCAAACAGGTTGGCGACTACGCTAAAGAAACTGTGCAGGCTGCTCGCTACATTGGTCAAGGGATATCGGTGACTTTTGATCACATGCAACGGCGTCCAATTACAGTACAATACCCTTACGAAAAACTAATCCCCTCTGAGCGCTATCGCGGTCGGATTCATTTTGAATTTGATAAGTGTATTTCCTGCGAAGTCTGTGTGCGGGTTTGTCCGATTAACTTGCCAGTGGTAGATTACGAATTTGATAAAGCTACTAAGAAGAAAAATCTCAAGCACTACAGTATAGATTTCGGAGTTTGTATTTTCTGTGCTAACTGCATTGAATACTGCCCCACTAACTGTCTATCAGCGACGGAAGAATATGAAATTTCTACCTACGACCGTCATGAGTTGAACTATGATAATGTAGCCCTGGGACGCCTCCCCTATAAAGTTACCCAAGACCCAATGGTAACTCCTCTAAGGGAATTGGCTTATCTACCGAAAGGGGTTATGGATCCTCATGATTTGCCAGCAGGTTCTCAAAGGGCTGGTATGCGTCCAGAGGAAATTCTCGAGCAAATGCAATCAAAGGAAGAAGACGTTAAGAGTTAGTTGTTAGTCATTGGTCTTTTAAAAGTTGTTCGCGTAGCGTGGCCAAAGGCCAAGGTTGAAGGTTGAAGGTTGAAAATTTAAAGTTGAAGGTTGAAGGTTGAAGGTTAACTAGTGACTGTTGACTGTGACCAATGACTTATCACTAATAACGATTAGCCAAAAATATATCACGAGGAGATAAGCTAAGCATGAATCTAGCGGAAGGGGTTCAGATAATTTCCGTTGCCATACTATCGGTGATCATGATTGGGGCGGCTTTAGGGGTTGTCCTTCTTTCCAACATTGTATACTCAGCGTTTTTACTGGCTGGTGTTTTCATCGGTATTTCTGGATTGTATATTCTGCTAAATGCTGACTTTGTAGCAGCAGCACAGATATTAATCTATGTTGGGGCGGTTAATGTCCTAATTTTATTTGCCATCATGTTGGTGAATAAGCGAGAGGATTTTCAACCAATGACTAAGCGCTGGGTGCGCACTGGATCCACTGCTATAGTCTGTATTGGTTTGTTTGCGCTTCTGAGTACAATGGTTTTGGCAACGCCATGGTCAGTTGAAATTGATCCAGCTATGGTTGTTACTAATACTGCTGTGGAGATTGGTCAGCATTTTTTCAGTGACTTTTTATTGCCGTTTGAGCTAGCTTCTGTACTTTTGTTAATGGCAATGGTAGGGGCAATTATCATAGCTCGTCGGGATTATATTCCTGAGGAATTGGTTTCGAGAGATCAGGAAATTGCTACAGCTTTGACCTTGCCTGAACGTCCTCGGGAGCTTGCGTCTGTAGCAGGAGATTCCACTAAGACAACCGTTTAGTTTTTTGTTGAAGGTTGTTCGCCCTTGGCATGGTGAAGGGTAAGTTGTTCGCGTAGCGTGGCCGAAATGCCAAGGTTTACTGTCACCCCTCAAGGGTCAATAACCAACTAGTAATTACCCATTTAAAAACTAAGCTGATGTTCATTTTTCTTGATGCAGTCGCTCATGGGGGAGACCCCCAAGAGCGCGCTGCATCGCTTAAATTGGTTATTACCTGTTACCATAACCGCTGTTAACTGTTACCTTTGAGCAATTTAGGTATCCCAATCTAAATGCTGAATAGCTTACTATTACCTACATAAAACATCATAATTTATGGAACTTCAACTCCAATACTTTTTACTACTTGCTGCTGCTTTGTTCTGCATCGGTATTTATGGTCTAGTAACTAGCCGCAATGCCGTGCGAGTGCTGATGTCTATTGAGCTAATGCTGAATGCGGTCAACCTGAATTTAATGGGGTTCTCTAATTTTATGGACTCAGCAGGCATTAAGGGTCAAGTGTTTACTGTTTTTGTAATTACCGTAGCAGCTGCAGAAGCGGCGGTGGGTTTAGCTATTGTGCTGTCGATATATCGTAATCGGGATACGGTGGATATGGAACAATTTAATCTGCTGAAGTGGTAGATTCAACAAAAGCTAAACATAGGGCGTTGCTAAATTATGGAATGATTTAAGGTAAGTGGTAACTGGTAAGTGGCAACTGACCCAACTAGACTTGATATTATTCCTTAGATCAGCAACGCCAAAATCTAGCACTCCTCAATCAGCTGACCTATTGTAGTTCACAAATCAAGTTTGAGTTAACTTGAGAACAGTGTGATCATAAACGGGGGTTGAAAACTGACTGCTTAGCAAAAGCTCAAAGATTAGTTAATTTTGTAAACTGGCTTTAGAATCTGGTGTGAATATTTCGGTGAACTCATAAAATAAAAACGAATTATGGTACCCCTAAGAGACGAAAACCCAATCACAATCACGCCATATATTACTATCATTCTGATTGCTATTAATATTTTAGTATTTATTTATGAACTGAGCTTAAGTAAACCAGAACTCGACACGTTTTTTAGGCTTTATGCTGTGGTACCTAGGGAGTTAACCGCTAGTTTCGATGGTATTCCTGTAGGCCAGCCTGTGCCAGAACCCTTGACTCTGATCACATCCCAATTTCTCCATGCTGGCTTTCTTCATGTTGGCTCCAATATGTTATTTTTGTGGATTTTTGGTAACAACATTGAAGAAAAACTTGGGGGGATAAGGTTCTTAATTTTTTATCTCACTTGTGGGGCTTTAGCCGCGTTAGCGCAATGGTTTTTTTCGGCTCTATCTCCTATTCCAGCTTTAGGAGCTAGTGGAGCAATTGCTGGAGTTATGGGTGCCTATATTATCAGGTTTCCTAATGCCAAAATCCTGACTCTAGTGCCCCTATTTTTCATATTTTTCGTGGCTAGGATACCAGCTGTATTTTATCTAGGGTTTTGGTTTCTACAGCAAGCGTTTAATGGCATAGCCAGTCTGGGAGCTCAGGCTCAGGTGGGAATGGAGGGTGGGGGAATTGCTTACTGGGCTCATGCTGGTGGATTTGTCTTTGGAGCTATCCTTGGTCCAATTTTAGGTTTATTTGATGATTAGTCATTGGTGGGGAGCCGTAAGCATTCAGCGGTCAGCGGTCAGCAGTCAGCAGTCAGCAGTCAGCGGTCAGCAGTAAGCTTTCCGTAACACAGATTAAACAAATGCTTACCGGTTTTCTTGATGCAAAGCGCGAGTGGGGGAAACCCCCAAGACCGCGCTCCATCGCTTATTCAAAAGCTGTTATCGTAGGTTGCCCATAGCCCATAAGCTGAATGCTGATCGCTAATGGCACCTCAAGTACCGTGGCACAGGCCACAAGCGCTGTGATGTAGCCCATAAGCTGATAGCTGATAGCTGAATACTTATGGGGACGCTGTTAATTTTTTTACCAAGATTGTCAAATATGTGTTGAAAATAACATATTTTAGAATAAAATGTAGAATCTGGGGATTAAATCTATTACCCCTGTCTTGGATTCCAGGTAAGAAGCCTTTTCTAAATGAGCGCGAGAACACTGTTTGACAAAGTTTGGGATTTACATAGTGTTGGCACGTTGCCTTCGGGTCAGACTCAACTATTTATTGGTTTACACTTAATTCATGAGGTGACTAGTCCCCAAGCCTTTGCGATGCTGCGGGAACGGGGATTGAAGGTGCTGTTTCCACAACGAACTGTGGCAACGGTAGACCATATTGTTCCGACGGAAAACCAAGGTCGTCCGTTTGCTGATGTCTTGGCAGAGGAGATGATGCAAGCGTTGGAAAACAGTAGTAAGGAGTTTGGGATTCGATTTTATAATATCGGCTCTGGGAATCAGGGCATTGTCCATGTGATTGCTCCGGAACAAGGGTTGACTCAGCCAGGCATGACGGTGGCTTGCGGGGATTCCCATACTTCGACTCATGGTGCGTTTGGTGCGATCGCATTTGGAATTGGTACCTCTCAAGTCCGTGATGTCTTAGCCTCCCAAACCTTGGCATTGTCTAAGCTTAAGGTTCGCAAAATAGAGGTGAATGGTAATTTACGCCCAGGGGTTTACCCGAAAGATGTGATCTTACACATCATTCGTAAGTTGGGGGTCAAAGGTGGAGTTGGCTATGCCTATGAATATGCTGGTACTACCTTTGAGCAGATGTCCATGGAAGGACGGATGACTGTTTGTAATATGTCGATCGAGGGGGGAGCTCGGTGCGGCTATGTTAACCCGGATCAGGTAACGTTTGATTATCTTAAGGGGAAAGATTTTGCTCCCAAAGGTGCAGATTGGGAACAGGCGGTGGCTTGGTGGAACAGTATCCGGTCCGATGACGATGCCGTGTATGATGATGTGGTTAGGTTTGAGGCGGCAGACATTGCGCCTACAGTGACCTGGGGGATTACACCAGGTCAAGGAATTGCGGTTAATGAAACCATTCCGATACCGGAGAGTTTGCCAGAAACGGAAAGAGCGATCGCACAACAAGCCTATGAGTACATGCAGCTAACTCCAGGCACAGAAATTCAAGGCACAAAGGTGGATGTGTGTTTTATCGGTAGCTGCACCAATGGTAGACTGACTGACCTGCGAGAAGCCGCTAAATTTGCTCAAGGTCATCATGTGGCTGAGGGAGTCAAAGCCTTTGTGGTTCCAGGTTCGGAACGGGTTAAGCAAGAAGCAGAAGCAGAAGGACTCGATCAAGTCTTTGTGGAGGCTGGGTTTGAGTGGCGAGAGCCTGGATGCTCGATGTGTTTGGCAATGAATCCGGACAAACTCCAAGGGAGTCAGATTAGTGCTTCGTCTTCTAACCGCAATTTTAAAGGTCGCCAGGGGTCTTCCACGGGACGGACGTTGTTGATGAGTCCAGCTATGGTTGTAGCCGCAGCCGTTAAAGGGGCAGTGGCTGATGTTCGGGAGTTGATGGTATAGGAGCAGGTCTGATGAGTAGTGAAGTAAAGATGATTACCGGAACAGGAATTCCTGTAGTAGGGAATGATATCGACACCGACCGGATTATCCCAGCTCGATTTTTGCGCTGTGTGACCTTTGATGGTCTCGGACAACAGGTTTTTGTTGATGACCGCGCTCAAGCTAACGGACAACATCCCTTTGACCAACCCCACTATCAAGGTGCAACGGTTTTAGTAGTAAATGGTAACTTTGGCTGTGGGTCTTCACGGGAACATGCCCCTCAAGCGATATCTAAATGGGGGATTCAAGGAATTGTCGGAGAGAGTTTTGCCGAAATCTTTTTTGGTAACTGCTTGGCGATAGGGCTTCCCTGTGTGACCGCTGACTCGGAAACCGTCAAGCAATTACAAACAAGCCTCCATGAGAATCCTGAAATCCCGATGACCTTGGATTTGGAAGAGATGCAAGTCTATTGTGGTGAGTTGCAGGCTTCTGTGTTTATGGAGGATGGACCAAGAAACATGCTGTTGACTGGGACTTGGGATACTTGTGGACAACTGGTTGCTCAAGTAGAAGCGATTCGATCCACAGCGGCTAGGTTGCCTTATATGGATTGGGGAGTTGTTTCTTAGTAGCTGATTAACTAGGATCTGCTTAACTAGACATAACTTGACCGAAGACCCTGAGGGCGCAAGCCCCTGGATTCTATCCCGGAGACGAAACCTTAGGAGAGTGGAGCCTTTATGGTTGGCAGGCTATGCATAAAAAGGTTAAAACTTATTGATTAAGGCTCCACTCTCCTTACGGTAACTTCAAACCATGGGGTTAGCCCGAACGGGAATTTATTCCCTAACTGTTCGGGAACTTTTACTTCAATAGTTCGACTATAATAGTAAGTAAAGAAACTACAGCAAAGGAGGTGATAGTAAAGTGCTGGGAATGGAGTTCAAGGCTGTCTTAAAAGAGAGTCAGAAAGTAGCAATAAATGAAGCTATTAGAACAGCTCGCTTTGTCAGAAACAAGGTGCTCCGATTCTGGATGGATAATCGTGGAATTGGAAAGAAAGAACTCTATCGATACAACACTCAATTAAGGGATGAATTTGAATTTGTCAAACATCTTAACAGCCATGCTTGTCAAGCATCTGTTGAAAACGTAGAACGTGCTATTAAACGCTTCTTTGATAACTGTAAAAAGAAAGTCCCGGGGAAGAAAGGGTATCCAAAATTTAAGAAGCATTCTAGGTCAGTCGAGTATAAGCAATCTGGATGGAAGTTATCCCCAGATAGTAAGTCGATAAAATTCACGGACAAAAAGGGGATTGGGCAAGTAAAGCTCAAGGGTACCTGGGACTTATGGCGATTCGACCCTAAGCTCATAAAGCGGGTTCGCATAGTCCAAAGAGCTGATGGCTACTACATTCAATTTTGCGTGAAAGTTGATACTTCAGAACAATTACAAGCCACTGGCTGTAATGTCGGCCTAGATGTTGGCTTAAAAGAGTTTTATACGGACTCAGATGGATATGCAGAACCCAATCCTAGATTTTACCGAAAAGGCGAGAAACGATTAAAGTTCTATCAGCGTCGGGTTTCTCGAAAAAAGAAAGGCTCTGCTAACCGAAAGAAAGCCATTGTGCGGCTCGTTCTTACTAGGAGCCTCTAGAAACTAGAGGGGTATGAGTAAGGGGAATCGCGAGGTACAACACCCTCAAAGATTTCTAACTGTCATGCGGATGGTGGTGAAAACCCACCCCTTGAAGAGATAAGTGACTCCTTACCTTGGCCACGTCGAGCAAGCGGCATCTAGCGGAGCGAAGCTGGCACCAGGGCGCAATCAGTTGACCACAAGCAGGTAACAACACGCTTCGCTAATAGGGAGGTGACACGGGTAAACAGGTTCTGAAAAAATGTCTTATTCTTAAGCCGCAACCTGAACAACAAATGCGAGACTTCATCCTCTCATTCTCACGGAGTTTGATAGCAACATCCGTAATCTCTGAGAAGAGGATAGGCAAATTGAACCGCCCTAAATCACCAAAACAATCCAAAAGACGGAACGAGTAAAAACGGTAGAGCAGGTCTGAGGAACGGTCGAACCTCGGTAAACTATGCCAAGTGTAATCCCTCCTACCGGGTAGGATGTGACCGAACAACTGGTCACGGGTATCGAAGATTATAGGACTCCAAGGAGAGCATGGGTAGACACAGTAACAAAGCTAGTGACCTTTGGAAAAGCCAACCGTGGAAGAAACTCCGCCAGAATCTTTTCCGCCTACAAAGACGACTATATAAAGCAGTCCAAGCTGGCGACCAGAGGAAAGCTCGGTCTCTACAGAAACTGATAATGAAATCCCGTTCAGCACAGTTATTGGCCATACGTCAAGTAACACAATTAAATCAGGGTAAGAAAACCCCCGGAATTGACGGAAAGTCATCCCTCAACTACCGGCAGAGATTGAACTTACTTGAGCTACTGAACCAGCATGCAACTGACTGGAAACATGCCGGACTACGGGAAATCCCCATAGCCAAGAAAAACGGGAAAACGAGATTACTCAAAATACCCACAATCGCTGATAGAGCATGGCAATGTCTAGTTAAATTCGCCCTGGAACCAGCACACGAGGCTGAATTCCACCCATGCAGTTACGGATTTAGAACAGGAAGAGGAGCGCATGACGCCCAAAAGCACATGCAAAACCACCTAAAATCTAATTCAAACGGCATCACAAAAAGGGTCATCGAATTAGACATCAAAAAATGTTTTGACCGCATATCCCACAGCACAATAATGGCTAATCTAATAGCACCCAAGTGTATAAAACAAGGAGTGTTCAGATGCCTAAAAGCAGGGGTAAACCCAGAGTTCCCGGAGCAAGGAACTCCACAAGGGGGAGTGGTCAGTCCACTGCTCGCAAACGTCGCCCTAAACGGCATAGAGA
>NZ_JAAHGN010000261.1:0-7958 GCF_010672485.1 Moorena sp. SIO2C4
CTATCAGCTATCAGCTATCAGCTATCAGCTATCAGCTATCAGCTATCAGCTATCAGCTATCAGCTATCAGCTATCAGCTATCAGCTATCAGCTATCAGCTATCAGCTATCAGCTATCAGCTATCAGCCAAAGGCTTGTGGCCAAGCTACTTGAGTTGCTTTTGAATAAAATAAGCACCTCAAGCAGCGTGAGCTTTAGGCTCACGGCTGACCGCTGACGGCTGAATGCTTACGAGTTTTAAAAGACTAGCGCTTGATTCAAGACGCTCTACCAGGTTGAAACAAGGAGAATTTTACGATGGCTGATCTCTTCCATAAGTCAGGGGTTTTGGCAGCCGCTAGTGTGGCTTTGGGTCTAGCTGTAATGCCAACCCAACCTGTTTCTGCTGCAACTATCAAATATGATTTTACCGTAGATGTAGAGACAGGGGATTTGGCTGGCAACTCTTATCAGGGGTATTTTACCTATGATGACACCTTCCAATTTGACAGCGGATTCGAAAGATTCAACTCTCGGAGCGATGACCTATCGGTAGTCTTCGACTTTAATGGTGTCACCTACACTGAAGCAGATGATTTCTTGTTTCCTGTAGGTCCCTACGTTGATTTTCAGGATGGGGAGCTTTTGGGATTGAATTTTGTTCCCAATTTCTTCGTTTTCGATTTTCCCTTTGAAATCCGTGACGAAGACAATGACCGCATAGGAGGCGACTTCTTTACCTATGGTGATTTCTTTCTCGGTTCTGGAGAAGGTAGTGTCACTTACGCTAAAGTGGGTAAAGTTCCCGAGCCTGCTACTATTTTAGGGTTAAGTGTGCTTGGTGCTAGCTTGCTGCTGGGAAAAAAGAAGGGATCCTCTCAAAACGCTTAGAAGAGTTTTGGGAGTTGAAAGTTAAAAGTTGAAAGTTGAAAGTTGACGGTTGAGTGTTAAGGGTTGAGTGTTGACCGTTGACCGTTAATACTCAACCCTTAATAGCTAGGATAATGGCAAATTTCTAGTCATCTTAGTCATCAAAATTTTGTCCATCGCCCCAATCATGCGATCGCATCTCATCCTCTAGCGCTATTGTTATGGGTTTGTGCGATCGCATCTCATCCTCTAGCGCTATTGTTATGGGTTTGTGCGATCGCATCTCATCCCCTAGCGCTATCCTTATTTCCCCGTGTCAAATATAGCGCTATTGTAAATAGCAACAATGACTAATGGGTAACCATTGAAGTGAAGAGTTTGGTAAATGCGTTCGCGTAGCGTCGGCTGTGGCCGTAGGCCAAGCTGCGCGAACGCCGAATCGCTTGTTTCAATACTCCCTATCTCCCTATCTCCCCATCTCCCTATCTCCCTATCTCCCCAAACTTCCCCAATCCCCGTTCCCTAACTTAGTTAAAAATACGGTTTTCCTATAGTATACTCTTAATTAGCTTAGTAACACAAGCAAATAATCCAATAATCATGACCTACCATAACAACAGACGGGATTCACTGATAGATAATCCAGACCTAGTTGGTGATTTACCCCCAGAAATCGCTAGTCATATTGTTGATTTTGCCATTAACATTACCCCTGAACTCACCAAAGGGCAGTTTGCCGAAGATACAATCTGCTGTTTAAAAGAATTGATTAAGCAAACTAGCAAAATGATCAGCAACTTCAATCCGGCAACGGGAGTCGTAACCACAACGGTAAATGGTCACTTACCTCATGTTCAAACCGTCGAAAAAATGCCTTCTTCTGGGATACTGATAACTCACTAACCCCTCGGTTGTATAAGGCATCACTAAACAATTCAACAAAATTAAAAACACCATAATCCGGTCCTCGTGGGTTTTCACCCATAGAGGAATGTTCCTTATAAGTAGGAAGACGCTGATCCCAATTAAACAAACCAATTTGGTCAAAGGTTTCCGTAAATCTAGCATTAGTGCGCAAGACTTGGTTTGTCTGTGGATGGGGATCTAAGAACGGAAAATTAACATTTGCTTCCCCTCTCACCTTAGCATTAAACATCTTGATATGCTTTTCAATCCGGTCACGGTCTGTAGTAGGATTATCAAAATCTAGATTCAGATCCCCTAATAAGATAAAATTGGGATAATAGGCTCTATCCTGTTGGATAAACCGTCCTAATATCCATGCCATCAGTGCATCAAATTCCTGACGGCGATCTGAGATATAGTCACCAAAATACAGATGAGCATTAACCGCCATAAACTCATAGGGGTTAGTACCAGGATGACCAACAATTCTAAAGCTGACACAGAACGGTTGGCGAGCAAACGTTAGAAACACTGGCATCCTAACATTCGGCTTCTTCGGGCGTTTCCCTAACTGATTTAAATTCCACTGATCCAGTTCTTTTAGATATTCCACATAGGGTAAAATAGCCTGATTGACCTGATCATAGTTACGAGCCAAGGTTTCTAACACCTTAGTACGGTCAAAAGAAATATCTGAGACCACTTCACCCCGCTTAACCATCGACAAATTATATATAAATCCCAGTCTTTCCCCTAATCCTGGTTCATTAGGAAACACCCCAGTTCGATCAGACACAATCATACCAAACTCTGACCCCATCCGCCCCTTCAACTCCTGGAAACCACTCAGGTCATCCATGATTTCTTGGACAGCGAGCAAATCAAAGTGCTTACAAACATGAGCCAAAAAATCCCAGGTTTGAGGACTGCGCTTAGTTACCGCCCCCAGTTTTCTGATATTAAATGACCCCAACACCACCGAGCCATATTCCCGTTTAGGCAATCCATACTTAGTAGGATCGTCAGCCAAAGTTTCTCGTATTTCACCCCATTCTTTTGGAGTAAATTCAGACATAATATTATTTTAAATGTAAACATAGGATTGATAAAAAAAGGGAATCGGGAATCGGGAATCGGGAATCGGGAATCGGGAATCGGGAATCGGGAATCGGGAATCGGGAATCGGGAATCGGGAAGAGTTACCCAAAATACCTATATACTTTATTAAATTTTGCCTTTTGCCTCTTGCCTTTTGCCTCTTGCCTTCCCCTCCTGGGAGGGGTTAGGGGTGGGTTCCTCTTGCCTTTTGCCTTTTGCCTATGCCCTCTTGCCTTATTCTCTATTACCTTGTATTTAACGATTCAGAATTGTCAAACCATTATTATCATTGGCATCTTCAAAAATTGCTACCA
The DNA here is from genome assembly GCF_010672485.1 of Moorena sp. SIO2C4. Taxonomy (NCBI): domain Bacteria; kingdom Bacillati; phylum Cyanobacteriota; class Cyanophyceae; order Coleofasciculales; family Coleofasciculaceae; genus Moorena; species Moorena sp. SIO2C4. The sequence continues at coordinate 3,168 of NZ_JAAHGN010000261.1, forward strand.
TTTCCTTCAATTCAAGCTTCATTTATTCAGAAAATCCTACATTATTTACCAACCGGGCTTTCTCTAATTTGGCATCACTCAGATTGACCTTACTCAAGTTGATATCCCCCAGGATAGCACATCTGAGGTTAGTACCACTCAAATTGACACGACTGAGGTTAACACTACTCAAATTAGCACCGCTGAGATCAGCACCTGCACAATCGGATGTTGTATTAAGACCAGCAATTCTCCCTATCTCCAAAAAGTCCTTAGTTTTCTCCTCTATAGAGCGATCGATTAACGGTTGCGCTTCTGGCCGAATTTCTTGATTAGACATAGGTTGACTTAACCAAAATTAATATATTCATCAAAATTTTACTCTATACAGCTTTGACGGCAATCAGCTCATCCCTGATACAGTCAGTCGCCCATTGAACCTCCTTTCATTGTCTTGATGCAGTCGCTCAGGATGTTACAATCAAAAAGCTGCTGGGAATAGTAGGTAAAAACAGACATTATTTAAGATGCTTACCCATTGGAAACAATCCCTAGCCAAGAGTGCTGGACTATTGGCTGTTTTGACTCTTGTACAGAGTTTATACTTCACTCAATCAGCTTCTGCGCAATGCGTGCCGAGTAATTTTTCCTCGAACTGGTTACAACGACAGGAGTACCTTGGTGGTCACACTATTGATCGCCATGTTGGTAAAAGTGATCAACAACTAGTAGACCGATTAATTAATGCTCCCAGAATCAGCGCAGCTAGCACCTATAGCGATTTGGGAACTGCTGCCACTAATATTCAAGCTGCTTTGAGAGCCAACCGGAATAGATTAAATAGTTGGGTTCTTGATGCTGCTAGAGGTGAAAAGCGAGCTGTTAACTATAGGGCTAGGGAAGTAGTTGGTCGTGTGGCTAGCCGTCCTGCTTCTATGAGCAATATTTCTAATAGTAGAAAGTTGCGTGCGGTTATGAAAAAAACAGCAAAAGGAGATTGCTTACTTCTTACGTCATATCCCGCTAGATAACTGCTCAGGGGATTGTATATTTTATAGTGTAGATTTTATAGTTTAGAGTGACCCTTGCTTAAACTATAAGATCTTGTATTTATTTAATCTTCAGTCTCTAATTCTCCAATTTTCAGTCATTACTCAACATTAGCAATTAACTATACACCAAAAATCTACCCATGAGCCAAAAAGCTAACTACGAAAATCTCTACAGTTTTCTTGCTGGGGAGTTTGCTGAAGCTGATTTTGAAGGTAAAAGTGATGAAGAGGTAGTTCTTGGCTGCAACAATCCAGAACTTGCCAAGTGGCATCGTACCATAATTGCCGAAGGACGGGTTGCTTTGGCTTCTCCCTCCTTTCCCTGGAAAGATGTGGGTGACTATGCCAATCGCCATTTTGAAACTGAAGAAAGTGCTAGAAAATGGCTAACACAGATGCTCGACCTGTTGGAAAGTTGCCTTGATAAAGTATCCGGAGGAGAGTAAAGTACGGAAGAGCTATATTTCCCCGATTAAACTATACTCGAAACTTGATAATTTGTCCTTACCCACCTTGTAAGGCAATTTGGTCAATACCTTACGAGGGCACGATTGCGTCCGCAACGGTCAGTGCCAGGTTAATTCTGCTGTCTTTTCCCCAGATGGTCAGACAATTCTCACCGCTTCACGGGACAAAACTGCGAAATTATGGGATAACGATGGGAATTTGATCACAACTCTAAATCAGGATAGCTGTTGGCATGTACATATAAAGGATTATCATTGCGGTCTTACCTCTGCGGTATTTTCTCCAGACGGAACTAAAATTATTACTACTAGTAAAGATAAGACAGCTAAATTGTGGGAGCACAATGGTGAGCTTATCCACATATTTAATGGACATAGCGATTGGGTTAATTCTGCTTTATTTTCCCAAGACGGTGATCAAATCCTTACTGCTTCTGAAGATGGCACTGCCAAATTATGGAATAAGGATGGAAACTTAATTAAAACCTTGAAAGGACATTCCGAGGCAGTCAAAAAAGCCTTGTTTTCCCCAGACGGTAATCACATTATTACCGTTAGTGATGATAATACTGCCAAAATTTGGGATTTGGATGGAAAAGTTATCGCTAAATTAATCGGTCATCAATTATCGGTTACTACTGCAGCGTTTGCTCCCCATGGAGACAAACTAATCACCGCCTCTGATGACTCTACAGTCAAGTTATGGGATATCACCCAACAACCAGTTAATTCTAGTTTTAGACATTCAGCATCTGTGAATTCTGCTGTGTTTTCTCCTGACGGCACAAAAATCTTGACAGCCACTACCGATAAAAACGCTTATTTATGGGATCTGAACGGAAAATTGCTTAAGCAACTTCCTCATGGCTGTGATGTCTCGAATCACTGTTCTGTAAAAACAGCAGCTTTCTCCCCTAATGGTAACTATATTATTACGACTTCCGATGATGGCAAAACCCGGTTATGGAATGGAAAAGGCGATCGCCTGATCATGGCTATTAATTTACATGATCACTATAATAACTTAACGATATTCGGTAGGAGTGGTGCTAAATTTGCCAGCTTTTCCCAAGATGACCAGCAAATTCTGACTACGTCTTACGATCAAACTGCCAAGTTATGGAATTTTAGTGGCAGTGAACTTATAGAAATATCAGAGTACAAAGGACACAAGGGGGTAGTTAATTCCGCTGTCCTATCTCCTAACGGCCAGCAAATCCTTACGGCTTCTAAGGATAAACTGGCGCAGTTGTGGAACTTGAACGGAGAAATAATTACTAATTTTAAAGGACATCAAGATGCTGTTAATTCCGCCGTCTTTTCCCCTGATGGTAAAACAATTCTCACTGCTTCAGCAGATCACACGATAAAGCTGTGGGATTTGAATGGAAACCTGATCCGAACCTTTGGAGGAGGTCGTGAGAAAGGACATATGTTTGATGTTAATTCAGCGGTGTTTTCTCCCGATGGTAAAACAATTCTCTCTGCTTCTGAGGATAAAACTGCCAGGTTGTGGGATTTAAACGGTAGGTTAATCCTGGTGATGAGAGACCATAATGCTGCTGTGAACTCCGCCGTCTTTTCTCCCGATGGCACCAAAATCCTCACTGCTTTCAGCAATGGCACTGCCAGGGTGTGGCTCAAGCCGGAGGATATATATGAGTGGTTGCAAACAGCTAAAATTTATCAGCTTTCACCAGGAGATCGGAAGGTGTTTGGTTTAGAGCACAGCGATCCTAGATAAAATCCTGATGATTTCAGATGCCCTACTTGATTGACTTTTTTGGCTTCGTAGGTTGGGTTGAAGATAGTGAAACCCAACCCTGGTAATGATTTTAGGTAAAATCAATGGTTTTAGTTTTTTTTTATTCACTCAGGTGAGGTACCACGCCTTACTTCCTTGAAAGCGTGGCTCCCAGTTTCATTCGCCGTTGCTGTGTTGGGGGCGTTGCTGAATTAAGGAATGAATGTGCGATCATTTGGTTTTATTAAAGCCCCCTAAATCCCCCAATTCTGATACCGTTGGCGAAATTAATATTTGTTTACACAAGGGTAGCAGATGGGTAACTTTAAGTTCATGCTCCCCCAGAATTGGGGGTTGGGGGGCTATAAAGACTGCTGTCTTCAGGCTGATATTTCTAAATGTTAAATTCGCCAGCAGTATCAAGTTTGGGGGATTTAGGGGGCAATGGGTAAGTCCTAATTAATTATCAAAGAATTCTTTCGGGCTTGGATGCTCCCCTATTTTGGTTAACACTATTCACAAAATGCACCGATTGATTACCTGAGATCGAGATATTGTGAACGTTTGGGGCAAAACTTGTGAACCCTCTAGGTCTCGATGACTTTGTAGGTAAAATTTTGGAATAGTTATAAAACTACTATAACACTACAGTGATTTATTTCCTTAGTTTTTGACACTAACCTTAAGGGTTTTGTGACTGGAATCACGTAAGCATTCAGCCGTCAGCCGTCAGCTTTTAGCTCACGCTACTTGAGTTGCTTTGTGGCACAGGGCACAAGGGATTTGACTTTCGTGACTATTAAACCAATGCTTACCTGTTTGATTCAAAAGCTGATAGCATTTCAAGTAACGTGCCCATTCCCGTAGGGTGGCCATAGGCCAAGGCCTTTGACTGATACGCGACACGCTGATACGCGACACGCTGATACGCGACACGCTGATAGCTGAATACTTACGGAATCACAGTAACAGTTAGGTCTTATCAGGTAACCATTAAGCTATCAGTTGTTTAGGAATCAAGGGTGTTGGTGAATTACTGTTCGGTTAGTCGCTCAAGTAATTTTTTTCGCCCCCTAAATCCCCCAATACTGGGGGACTTTTAAACATCTTGCTCCCCCAAAATTGGGGGCTGGGGGGCTTAATCGAACGGTATTGGGTGTTGGTGAATTACTCCTGTTCTCAAAAGTGTGGGTTTTATTATAAACAATAAATCGACTTTTGAGAGTACCCATGAGGGTACTTGTGTTATGGTGTTTTTCTGATAAGAACAGAGCAATGAGTTGGGTTAGTTTGGGAAGTGTGGGGTTGAGCCTCTGAACCTCTCGGTTGAACCTCTGAACCTCGCGGTTGAACCTCTGAACCTCGCGGTTGAACCTCTGAGCCTCGCGGTTGAACCTCTGAGCCTCGCGGTTGAACCTCTGAACCTCGCGGTTGAACCTCTGAGCTTCGTGAACGAACCTCTGAGCCTCGCGGTTGAACCTCTGAGCTTCGTGAACGAAGCTCTGAACCTCGGGAGGGAAGGAACAGGGCATAGGGAACAGGAAACAGT
>NZ_JAAHGN010000262.1:0-7947 GCF_010672485.1 Moorena sp. SIO2C4
GCTGAAGGAAGGGCTGAAGGGAGGGCTGATGTTCGGGCTGATGTTCGGGCTGATGGTCGGGCTGATGGTCGGGCTGATAGAATGGCTGATGGTCGGGCTGGATAAAGAGTTAACGGAAGAAATCAAAACAGTTGAAATACTTGATATTAATTGGAAAAAAATCTTAATTAACCGGGTGATGGAAGGGCTGATGCTCCGGCTGAAGGAAGGGCTGATGGGAGGGCTGATGCTCGGGCTGATGCTCGGGCTGATGCTCGGGCTGATGGAAGGGCTGATGGAAGGGCTGATGGTCGGGCTGATGGTCGGGCTGATGTTCGGGCTGATGTTCGGGCTGATGTTCGGGCTGATGGAAGGGCTGATGGAAGGGCTGGAGAGTTCAGAAATTGAAACAAAAACAAGTCCAAATCAAGGAATTTGGAAATCAGCTCGTAATGCTATAACTGTATATCTGATGTTCGGGCTGATGGGAGGGCTGATGGAAGGGCTGATGTTCGGGCTGATGGTCGGGCTGGTGGAAGGGCTGATGGGAGGGCTGATGGTCGGGCTGATGTTCGGGCTGATGTTCGGGCTGATGGTCGGGCTGATGAATGGTGGTAAAGCCTGCATCCAACACTTTTTCCTCCGCCTTGTCCTCTACTTCAACAATTGCATCCCTTGGAACTATGCCCGCTTTCTGGACTATGCCGCTGATCGCATCTTCTTACAAAAAGTAGGAGGAGGCTACATCTTTATCCACCGGATGTTGATGGAACATTTTGCAGAGATGAAGCCTGAGAATTAAGAATTAAGAATTAAGAATTAAGAATTGGAAATTCTGCCTTCTGACTTCTGACTTCTGACTTCTGACTGGGCAATAACCTGACTAGCAATATTAAACTCAAATTCTAGAGCTTCATACTCGGCTTTTACCTCTGGATTTGCTAGAACTTGCGAGCGAATATCATCCCACTTAATTGTCTTTGCTTTCATTTTTTATTCCTCCTATTTTGGTAATTATAGCGTTTCTAGGATTTATGAGGTACGCTTCTCAAGCTCAAAGTCCCCCGAGCGAGGGATTGCTCGCTCGGGGGATTTAGGGGGATCCATTTGTACCTGATGGCATAGAGAATTTCTATAGTTTATCTATTGCTCAATTAATTATTTTTCTGTGCTAAAAATTTCGCTCTAGGATATTCGGCAATTTTAATATTTTACATTCGCCCATTCTACTTGGTGGTGCGTTACGGTGCGGCTGTCCCAAAACTGGCTCTAGGGGTTGAACATCAGGGCAAGCCCGCCCCTAACGCACCCTACGCACTACTTCCCTCTCCCAGGGATAATGTTCCGATCACTATTGAAGGCTTTTGTATACTATGATTGGTAGCACTATATAGCAGTACGCATTAAGGTTAAGACATTGGTACAAAGTGAAAAGCTCTTGTAGTTAACTGTTGCCTTTAGCATGCATGCCTAAAGCCCTTGCGCATAGCGCTATACCTAGTGATCTACCTCCTTTAATCGGTGGTGAGGTTTTCCCGGAGCAGTAGAAGTTGCATGAACTTGGGTCTTGGACAAACGATCGGTGGACGCTATAAAATTATTCGTCAACTGGGACAAGGTGGATTTGGTCAGACTTTCGTAGCTGAAGACCAACACTTGCCTGGTGAAAATCAGTGTGTGGTTAAGCAGCTCAAGCCAGTAGCCACGGATCCCTTGACATTGCAGACGGCTAGGCGACTGTTTGAGACGGAAGCCCAAATCCTACACCAGTTGGGAAGTCATGACCAAATTCCCCAGCTTTTTGCGTATTTTGAAGAAAATCAAGAATTCTATCTCGTCCAAGAATTGATTGAAGGGGAAGACCTCAGCCAGGAACTTGTACCGGGACAACAGGTGAATGAAGATCAGATTATTTCCCTGTTGCAGGAAATCCTGAAAGTTTTAGAATTTGTCCATCAACGGCGTATTATTCACCGAGATATTAATCCTCAAAACATCCTTCGGCGTAAATCAGATGGCAAATTAGTACTGATTGACTTCGGTGCAGTTAAACAAGTTAGTACCCAAATCCTAGAAGGGGGCAATACTGGTTTTACCGTTGCTATTGGTACTCCTGGCTATCGACCGAGTGAACAAGCCAATGGTTACCCGAAATTAAGCAGTGATATCTATGCTGTCGGGATGATCGGGATTGTTGGTTTAACCGGTTTACGTCCTCACCAATTGCCCCTTCACCCTGATACAGGGGAAATCACCTGGCATAACCAGATATCAGTAAGTGCTGAATTAGCCGATACTTTAGATAAAATGGTGTGCTATGATTTCCGAGAGCGTTATCAATCAGCTACCTTAGCATTACAAGCACTGACTACTATAACTAATAATAATAACACAAATACTAACACTACTAAAACTGGCGCTACCTTAGTGTTGGGAATTGCGTCATCAATACAACCCCTGCTCCCCAAACCCCGACGATTCAAACTAAAAAGGTACCAAGTGTTACTGTACACCGGGGTGATTGGATTGGGGTTTGCAGCAACGGTTTTTATGGTGCATACATTCAGGGGATTTAGTGCTAAGGATTGGTATAACCAGGGGGAAACCTTTTTAGAATTGAAGCGCTATGAAAAGGCTCTGGACGCTTATAATCGAGCTGTGGAAATCCGATCAGAATATGCTCCAGCTTGGCAAGGTCAAGGTAAGACTTTGTTTGCACTAAAGTACTATGAAGAAGCTCTAAACGCTTACGACCAAGCCATTCAAATTGAGCCGGATTATAGTGCAGCTTGGAAGGGTAGGGGTAAAACCTTGGAGCAGTTGGAGCTTTATGACGCAGCAATTAAAGCGTTTAATAGCGCCCTGGAACTCCAACCCAATGACCTGGACGCTTGGATCAGTCTTGGTAATGTTCAGGTTAAGTCCAAGAATTATTTTGATGCGATCGCATCCTTTGACAAAGCCGTGAAACTCAAACCCGATTCTTACCAAGCTTGGTATCGAAGGGGCTGGGCATTACATAATTTGCGCCGATATAAAGCAGCGGTAGAATCCTACGACCGAGCTTTAGACTACAAACCTAATTCCGCTGAAGCCTGGTATCAGCGGGGTAATGACTTGAGCAATTTGCGAAAGTATAAAGATGCAGCCAAGTCTTATCAGCAAGCGGTTCAATTCCAGCCCAACTTCTACCAAGCTTGGTATAGCTGGGGCAATACCTTAAATAAATTAGGGAAATACCAAGAAGCCTTAGGGTCCTTTGAGCAAGCCGTTAAACTCCAGCCTAAGTCCTATCAAGCCTGGTACAGTCGCGGTTGGACACTCCATCAAGTCCAGCGATATGAAGATGCCCTGGAAGCTTACTACAAAGCCATTAAACTACAATCCAAGCCTTACCAAGCTTGGTACAGTCGAGGCAATACCTTCTATAAATTGGAACGCTATAAGGATGCGATCGCATCTTATCAACAAGCAGTTAACTATAAACCTGACTACAGCCAAGCCTGGTATAGCCTAGGCAATGCATTAGTTAAACGCAACCAGTATAAAAAAGCGATCGCTGCTTATGACAAAGCAGTGCGCTACCAGCCAAAGTACCGAGAGGCTATCAAAGCACGGGATTGGGCAAATCGGGAATTGGAAGCAGAGATTAGGGAACAGGAAATAGGGAATCGGGAATCGGGAATCGGGAATCGGGAATCGGGAACAGGGAATCGGGAATAGGCGTAGGGTGGGCAGTGGATCAGACAGATTCATTTGCTTGGCCATAGTCTTGCTCGGCACTGCCCACCAGACGATTCATCTTAAGGTAAGCATCAGCTGATAGTGAGTTTTAGTAGGGTGGGCAGTGCTTGACAGAGATTCATTTGCTTGGCCATAGTCTTGCTAGGCACTGCCCACCAGACAATGAGTCCAAGTAGGGTGGGCAGTGCATCACAGAGATTAATTTGCTTGGCCATAGTCTTGCTAGGCACTGCCCACCAGACTGCCCACCAGACCATGAGTCCAAGTCTGGTGGGCAGTGCTTCACAGAGATTCATTTGCTAACCATAGAATTCCTAGGCACTGCCCACCAGACGATTAATCTTAAGTAGCTTCGGTAGAGCCAATATTATCTAATTCCCCATCTGATTTAGCCAGATAAATCCCAGATAATACGATTATAAACGTCAAGCCATTTAACCAACTCAATTTTTCCGCAAAAATTAGCCAGGCTAAGACTGCTGCAATCATAGGTTCCAGCAATAGGATGAGAGAGACAAAGCTAGATGAAAATTGTTTGAGACTATAGAATAATGCACCCAATCCAATTATGGAGCCACAAAGTCCTAGGCCAATAACAGCAGACCATGATGAAAAGGAAGCAGGAAATAGTCTATCTTCAAATAGCAATGTTAATGGTAACAACAATAGGCCACCCAAGGTATAAAGCCATAGTAAAATTGTGCTTGTGTCAAATTTAACTCGGAGATGCTCTGTTACCAAAAGTGTAGCCGCGTAGAAAAGGGCAGATAGTAATGCAACGCTGTCCCCTATCAATGTATCTCGATCGATATGAAAATCGTTAAAACCAATTAAGAACGTTCCTCCTAGAGCCAGTATCATGCCGATTAGGAAGCGACGATTAAAGGATTGGCTTAACAGTAACCATCCCCCGACAGCTGCAAAGATAGGAGTGGTGTTGTGGAGAAGATTAGAATTAGCAACACTTGTTTTTGTCAAAGACCAAGCCCAGGTCACTAGGCAAATTGAATCTAAGCTAGCAACAAGAAATAAGGAGAAAAAATCCTGGACAGTATAAGCCTTGTTATCAGTAGTAGATAAGCGTCCGCTCTGCTTATCCCAAAGTAGTTTGACAACCTTGCCAAGGCCCAACGCTAGGCTGGCAATCCAAAACCGATTAAATATTGTTCCATAAGGACCCATATCATGTTCTGTTATGCGAGTCAGAATTGGTGAAGACGATAGGGCAAAAATGGCAATGGCTAAGGAAGAAGATCCCCAGACTGCAGAATGTTTAGTAGACATCATCAACTTCCTTAATTAGGGATTATATAGTGGTTGTAAACAGTTGTATTAAACGATTTTAGTAAGCATTCAGCATTTAGCCGTCAGCCGTGAGCTTTTAGCTCACGCTACGCGAATAGCTTTGTGGCACAGGCTTAATGTTTGTGGCACAGGCTTCAACCCTGTGACATCACTCAGGATTATTCGAATGCTGACCTGTTTTATTCAAAAGCACCTCCCGTAGCGCATTAGCTGATAGCTGATAGCTGATAGCTGATAGCTGATAGCTTACCGATTTGAGGTAGAAAATCCTGGATTTTAGGCAACAGGAAATAGCGGATCACCAAAAAAGCGGATCACCGGAACCTACAAAAGGAAATAGGAAATAGCGAACAGAAAAAAAATGATGTGTAGCTCCTAATTAAGAAAAGTTCTATAAAAAGGGTTAACTACATCATCAGTATAAACTATGGCGAGTAGCCATGGTTTATCTAGTTTTATAGGAAGAGAAGTACAGCTTAAGACATAGTTTTCTTATTGAAAGGGGACAGGTAGCTTTGGATCAGGAAGCAGAAGATATCTTAAGGTTTGCTTCCAGTCCTATATCTGTAAAAGTATCATAATATAAACCCATCTTGTCAATCAACCACGGGTACTTTTCAATAAACCTGGCCTTATGGCGCTCATTGACAATAGATTTTATACATATAGTGTTTATTTGATGGTAAAAACATTATAGATAGGAATTAACAAAATTAGATCCGTTTACCCGGCAAAATACCATTTAATATAGAGCCTAATCCAGATTCATTGGCTGACCATAGGATTGCTAGGCACTGCCCACCTTAGGATTAATCACTATTCCCGATTCCCGATTCCCGATTCCCGATTCCCGATTCCCGATTCCCAATTCCCGATTCCCAATTCCCGATTAACCGTTACAGAAACCGCAACACAAACAAACAGCCTTCTGTTGTCGATTAGCTTAGGAATAAGCAATACAGAGGGACAATCAAATAATGAACAAATTACTCAGACTATTCCTCCTTTCCGGAATGGTCGCTATCTTGGCACAGCTAACAACAGCTTGCCACAATCAGCCATCAGCCCAATTAGAAGATAGCTCTAGTCTACCTGTAGCGAAAGACGTAGAACGTGACCAAAGACAGCGCCAATCAGAACTTATGGAATCAGCCCAGGTCGGGAGGTCGGCGGATAGTGTTAATCAGAATGTCCCTAACACAGTTTTGAAACCCCGAGCCCCAAGGCGATTCTCCCATAGCCCAAATGCACGCTTTAAATCAGTTCCTAGTCGCTCAATTGCGAGCAAACCCAAGCCGTTACTGACAGCAGAGCAAGCTATCCCAGAAGTGAGCAACAGAGAAAACTATAGTGCAATTGATGAGAACGCCTTTAAGAGAGTAAGGCATAATCCTCTGTCTACCTTTGCGATTGATGTTGATACCGCCTCCTACAGCAATCTTCGTCGTTTCCTTAATAACGGTCAACTCCCCCCTACTGATGCCATCCGTATCGAAGAATTAATTAACTACTTTAACTACGACTATCCCGAACCAGAAAGCGATCGCCCTTTCTCGATAACCACAGAAATTTCCCAAGCTCCTTGGAATCCCACTCACAAATTAGTTCACATTGGCATTCAGGGAGAAAAGATGGCGATTGAAGATTTGCCTCCCAGCAATCTTGTCTTTTTGCTGGATGTCTCCGGTTCCATGAATTATCCCAATAAGCTTCCCTTGCTCAAAGATGCTTTTCGGATGCTCGTCAATGAATTGAGAGAAGAAGACCAGGTCAGTATTGTCGTCTATGCTGGCGCTGCTGGGGTGGTTTTACCCCCTACTCCAGGCAACGAGAAAGATAAAATCTTAACAGCCATTGAGAATCTCAATGCCGGGGGGTCTACTGCTGGGGGAGCAGGAATTAAACTGGCTTATAAACTCGCCCAGGATAATTTTATTAAATCAGGAAATAACCGAGTTATTCTAGCAACCGACGGAGACTTTAATGTCGGAGTTTCCAGTGATACCGAATTAGTGAAACTAATTGAAAATAAACGAAAAAAGGGAGTTTTCCTGACCGTATTAGGATTTGGTACTGGTAATTTACAAGACTCCAAGATGGAGAAGATTGCTAATAAAGGTAATGGCAATTATGCTTATATTGATAACGAGTTAGAAGCGAAGAAAGTCCTGGTTAACGAAATCGGAGCTACTTTACTCACTATTGCCAAAGATGTTAAGATTCAAGTAGAGTTTAATCCTGCCAAAGTCCAAGCTTATCGTTTGATTGGTTATGAAAATCGGCGACTGAAGGATGAAGACTTTAATGATGATACTAAAGATGCCGGAGAATTAGGAGCAGGTCATACTGTCACCGCACTGTATGAAATTATTCCTGTGGGAGCAAAAACTAATGTCAAATTACCCGATATTGACCCTCTCAAATATCAATCCAATGCTGCTTCAACCACTAATTCCAAAGAATTAATGCAGGTCAAGTTACGTTACAAAGAGCCTGACGGTAACACCTCTCAACTCCTCACCTATCCCTTGGTTGATAAAGCTGTAAAGCTAGAGGATGCTTCCGATAACTTTAAGTTTTCTGCTGCCGTTGCCAGTTTTGGTATGGTCTTAAGAGATTCTCCTTACAAAGGTAAAGCCAGTTTTGACCAAGCATTACAATTAGCAAAGGAATCCGAAGGGGTAGATTTAGAAGGTTATCGAGCTGAGTTTATTGATTTGGTTGAGAGTGCGGAGGAAATAGGGGATAGGGAATAGGGAATCGGGAATCGGGAATCGGGAATCGGGAATCGGGGGAAGAGTTTGGGGAGAGTGCGTAGGGTGCGTTAGGGGCGGACTTGCCCTTATTTTTACAGTAGCCAGGGTTGAGATAGTCCGCCCCGTAACGCACCACCCAAGGGCAAGCCCTCATTTTCCGGCT